>CAYUNU010000477.1:0-3020 GCA_964446195.1 uncultured Porphyromonadaceae bacterium
AAAAAGAAATCCTAGATGGTTTATCTCTGGCATTGCTGGATGGAAGAGTCGAGCCAGGAGATGATGTAAGGGTTGATTATGATGGCGAGATAAGATTTTCGGTGGAATAATATTGTAGAGACGCGAAGCATCGCGTCTCTACAATGGCATCAAATTATTCAACCAACATCTTCATTGTCTGGCTGTGATCGCCAGCATCTAGTGTATAATAATAAATCCCAGGAGCAAGGTCCTGTTTATGAATCGTTTTTTTATGATCATCAGCAGGACTAAGCCCTATGACCTGACATCTAACTTCTTTCCCTAAAACATCTTGAATACGAATTTGGACCAAGCTCTCTTTACCCAAGCTAAATCTAATATTTGTCTGATCTGAAAAAGGATTCGGATAATTCTGAAATACGGTTAAAGATTTTCCCTGTGAAATAAATGGATTTGCAGAACTACCAGTGGGATGCAAATATAATCGCATCATAAGATTTCTATCAAAAGCATAACTCCAGCTTCTGCCTGATCGATAGGATGTCTCGACTGGACGTGAACACATTGAACGTGCATCATGCCAGGGTAAATTACTGCTTGCTCCCATGCTCAAACCCTTATATTTCCTAACCATCTCATCCTCATGCCAGTTATTATATTGCACACCTGTCCAGAGCAATGTACCAGCTTTAATAAACTCTGATTCGCCATCTTTTTCATAGGGCATATACACCCAGGTATTGAACATAGAGGAATCCAGGTCAAGGTATTCGGTAAACATGATACGGATGGGATCAATAATTTCACCCGTTAGTCCATAGTGGTCTGCTTCCCACACTGTGTAACAGAAATCAATTAATCCATCGGCAAGTCCACCTGTGATATAAGCTGATATGCCATCGAGTTCGCAGTCTTCATAAATAGGAAATACTGATCCCATGGAATGATCTAAATTGGCATGTAAGTCCCAATCGTCTCTGGTGTATCTGGAGAAATTATATGAATATAAATAATCTGGTTGATCCCCGGCACGGTTATAAACACTATCAGAGAAATAGCAGTGAATGGTTTCTTCATTGTCTATTGGATTATCATCTTCCCAGTCCTGGGTCCATTTGTAATTAATGGAATACTCTCCCTTTTCTGTTGGTTCATAACGTCCATCCATTATGAGGCTATCCTTGAATCCTTGCAAAACATAAGGTAAGGTCTTTGACTCTTGAAAGACAGTACTGCCCTCATGTTTGACTGTTACTTCAAGACTGACATTTTCTGCCTCGTTGCCACCCATATTGGTAAGGTATGATTTGAAAATATGAAAGCCATGACCTGGTGCAAGCTGAGAGAGGGGCATCATATAACTTATACTTTCGTTCGTACCTTCTATTTTATCATCCCATTGAACATCAACCTTGTCAATATGAAGATCATTGGATAAAGCTTCATATAGTTTAAGATCGTCAATAATCCAATAGTGTTTCCCAAAGGGATTACTCCATGTAAGTCTTATCATCACATTGCTTCGTCCACCCCCAACCCCAGACAGGTTTGCTCGGAACAAGATTGGTTCTCCCGGAGCTACATCGAAGGGAGGATATCCACCCCTAACCTCAAATCCAGCTTCCCACATTGCCCAATGAACACCATTATCACCTGAAACCTCAACAAAATTATCCCATCCTCCATGATCATAATCAAAACCGTGGTAGGTATAATTACTGAAAGTAGTTTGAAATTCCAGGATAAGGGTTGGAGATTCACTACAATCTATTCCTGTAAACACAATAGAGTTGCGGATCCCCCTGTAATCAGGTGCCTCTATGTCAATGTTATACATACCACCAAAAAGACAAAGATGACCGTCCTCTTTTGAAGTAGATTGGAATGGGGGATCTGCTATTTGATTCGTAACCAAACTGTCATTTGGATACCAGTGCCAATTTAAGCCATTATCCATCGGATCTTCCAGGTAGCAGTAGTCCGGCAACCTCCATCCTTGTGGAGCAGAAGGATCTTCCCAATCAAAAGTTTCATGAAAAATAACCGCCGGGGAGGTCTTTTGTTGTTGTGAAAGCGAAGAAAAAACACCTGTAAGGAGGATTATAACCGTTAGTATTGTTCCTTTTTTCATTAGTAAAACAGATCAGATGTGCTTTTGGCTAATAAATTTACAAACAAACAAACAAACAAACAAATCATATATCCTTATGATCCAAGCAATTAAATGAACGTTGGGCATAAAAACACAGTCGCGTCTCTACGTTAATAATGTCTTTGCTATTTTTCCGTAAATCCACGCAAGCCAATTAAGCACAAAAAGGCTGACATACAAAAGTATAATCCCAACCAAGGCAACAACAAGGGCCTCGGGTAGGGTATCAATATTCCACCAGGTATTATTTGGCCAGTCCATATCAACCCAGGGGGAATTATAAAGGAAGGGAGTTGAGATCAAACCTAATGATGCAGCCAGGAGACTAACAGTAAGGCTAAATGCGAATATCCCCATTGGGAACCTGAGAAAAAGGTAAAACAAACCCTTCCAGGTCAAAGGGCTCCTGAGCTTCTCCCTAAATCTTTTCCAAAAACCCTGAATTTCAGGATCGACAATCTGCGGTCGGATCTGGGTCCCCAGGAAAACATTTGTGAACCCCGCCTCGAACTTAGAGAAAGCCCTAACGAGGATAAGAACTCCAAACAGGATAAAAATCCCAATTACAGTTATGAGTAATCCAAACCCCAAAGATATACCTGTGACGAGAACAACGAAGTAGATTATCCCAAGAGGAAAACTCAAAATTAGGTAAAGAACATTCAACCATGTCTGTGATTTCCAAAGCGAATGGAAAAAATCTGATCTTTCGGGAACTTGAGGTTCAATTATTTGCATAGCATTTCGGTTAATAGGTTATCCGTTTATCATTCATCACGTCACACGTCATTTGTCATTTGTCACCCGTCATTTATCACCCGTCACCCGATCAAATCAGTCAGTTCAATAGCAGCAACATAATAATCTTTGTCCACCTCGACCTCCG
>CAYUNU010000478.1:0-3019 GCA_964446195.1 uncultured Porphyromonadaceae bacterium
ATATTAAAAAAAGGGCCGCGGAATAAAATGCATTTTCTCTCCGGGGATTCAATTATCCTGATGAGAAACAATTTCAAGACTCCTAGTAGGGAAAGGATTGAAGCTATAGGTGAGGATTATATCATTATTCGCAATGAGGAAGTTCCTATTAAGGACATTACGGGTATAGTAAAAGTAAGAGCCCTACATTACAAAACTGCCGGACATATGTTCAAAATTGCCGGTCCATCATTAATTTTGGTCGGTATAATAAATGGTTTATTTAGCGGAGACGGACCACTAATTCTTCCAAAGACAGCTATTGCAGCAGGAATTTTATCAGGAATTGGCTTTATTCTACCCAGATTTCAGACAAAAGTTTATAAAATTAAAGGAGCTTATTACCTGCGTATTGTACCCTCAGATATTGCCAGTCCTTCTGCACCGATCATAAAATAAAAGATCGAACTAGATACTTACCCTCATCGTGATAAAGAAGTTCCGTCCTGGATCTACTATCCCTGAAGAATAGGTCCGATAGCGTACGTTAAGTATATTACCAATACCAGTATTTATCTGTAAGAATTCCTTTACCTGATAGGCAATATTCAGATTAAGAGTATACCAGGCCGGGGAATATGGGTTTCCATTTTCATCGGAAGCATACATATATGGTTTTTCAATTTCTGATGGAGCCATTCTTTCGAAAGATTTCTCGCCATTATACCTGACAAAAAAATCAGCCTTTAATTTGTTAGCCTGATAAATCAGGTGGGTGGCACCGAACAAAGGCGCAGCATGGCGAATCGGAATACCTCCTGTTTCTTCCCCATAGGTATAATTGATGCTCGACTTGAGTAATAATCCGGCAAAAATATTCCAGTTAGCTGCGCCGGAAACGCCCCATATCCTTGCACTCTCAGCATTAACAATAGCTTCCACTTTACTCATCTCTCCATCATAGAGTATAGAGTCCATTCCATTGAATTGAAAGTCGCGCCTAACCATAGCATTATTAAGCAGAGTATAAAAACCTGTTACCTCAACTCTTAAGTGATCATTAAGATGTTGGATAATACCCAGATCAACATTGTAGGCATACTCCGGGCCAAGATCAGCGTTAGGCACAATCACGTGCCCGGGTTCAGAGTCAAAAACTTTACCAACATCATCCAGATTTGGAGCTCTGAAACCAGACGAAAGATTTAAATTCACCTGGAGAGAAGAAGCTGGATGATAAACAAGACCAATACTCCCATTTAAAGCCTTATTAGTCAGATCAATTCGGCTGAAGGGGAAATTATAAAAAGTTGTATCTACAAACTTTGAATGAAGACTAACAAGGTTAGCTCGTATCCCACCATTTACATTGAATTTTTCTGATAATTTCTTTTTTAGGCCTCCGTACAATCCGGCGCTATTGTAATCCGTTCCTCCATCAGGGTAGCGACTTGATTCGGGGCGCAGTCTGTCGGTTAAAACACTACGCGCCTCTCCCTCAGAGAAAACCCGGTTCGATACCCACTCTAAACCATAAAAAAGATCATAATCTTTTTTCAATTGTTTTTCAGCATCAAGATTAGCACTACCAATATACAGGCTTTCATATCTCTCCGAAATCCATTCGTCGTAGAGTTTACGGTTATGTCGACTCTCCTCCACCATCTGGTAGGATAGAGACAAACGTAGCTTATCATAGAAGATAGTTGAATCAGTAAGCTCAGCACCTATCCTGTGCATAGCAAAAACGGCAGGACCATAATACCAATCACCATACTTGGGCAAATCATTACTGTATTGAATGAGACGATCATACCTTGGTATATCACTAGACCTGGAGTAGTGAAAAGCATAAGTAATATTAAGATTTTTGCTGGGCCTGAACCTGAATTTCTGCATCAGGTTGAGCTGACTATACCCGGTGAAAAGTTGTCTGTCAGGGTTCGGGTTTTCATACACCGAGTCAATACCAAAAACTGTTTGAACGTATTTGTGGCATTGGTATTCATCATGTCCATTACTACCCATCATTTGGTCAGAGAAATCTGAAAAGCTCACGCTGGAGAGAAGCCCCCATTTCTTTTTACCATAAGAAAAATCAAAATGACCTGATTTCTCTAAATTGGCAGAACTAAAGCGCGTTGAAGCATTGATTCTTACATAGGGGTTATCCTTTGTAGAAAGTTTAACCTCTCGTGTATGGAAATCCATAACCCCACCCATAGCATCACTACCATAAATTATTGATCCAGGACCGAAAATAATCTCAGAATTGTCCATAAGGTTTGGATCAAGGCTGATAATATTTTGCAGGTTTCCTGATCGGTATATTGCATTATTCATTCTCACACCATCAATCACCAACAGTAACCTATTAGCTGAAAAACCTCTGATCATAGGACTTCCGCCTCCAAGCTGACTTTTCTGTACGAAGACCTGGTCGCTTAAGGATACCAGGTCAGCAGCTGTTTGAGGATTATAGAAGTTAATTTCCTTAACATTGATAGCCTCAATTTTATTAGGTATCTCCGCTCGATCCTGCTCCCACCTGTTAGCTGAAACAACGACCTCAGTAACTTTAACTAAATCTTGCTCAAGCTTAACAATCCAGGCAGCATTTTCAATCTGCTTCATGGTCATACCTTTAAGCTTATAAGATCTGTGTTGAAATAAAATTAGATCAGTGCTTGGAAAGCCATTTAAATCAACCCTCCCGTCTTCATCGGAAAGAGCAGAAAACTTATCACCAGAATAAACAAACACATTAGCAACCGGTTGAAGATCTGTCAGATCTCTTAAAGTTACTATTTGACTATAGGAAAATAAGACTCCTGAAAAAATCAAGAATAGGCAAGCGGCAATCTTTTTCATGATTAATGATGTTTAGAATAATTGGTCATTAACAGAACGCAAATTCCGTGCCTTAGCATTTGCTTAAATGTTAATAATCTTAAAAATCTATAAAAAAACACGGAATTTATTCACTTATCCCTAAGAGATCAAAAATGAATGCGTATTCCAATGCTGTTTCTTTATACCT
>CAYUNU010000479.1:0-3002 GCA_964446195.1 uncultured Porphyromonadaceae bacterium
AATTGCCAAATAAGCTTCTTTTAAGACTTCTTTGTTATCGCAATTTTTTTCATAAAGAGCCAGAAAATATTCCGCCTTATCTGTTAAAGAAATAATGTAATCCTTTTTTGATAAGGGTTTTGCCCCAAAATTACAATTAAAGGGAATATTTTTTTCTGAGACACCCAAATTAGAACCAATTGACTTATCACAATATATCAGAGCTGAATCAAGAAACCCAAGTTTAGAATAAGTATACCCCACATTATAATAGCTGTGGGTTAACTCCTCACTATGCCAATCCAGTATCTTCTCTCTTACATATAAAGATTCTTTGTAATAATATATAGCAGAATCATATTGAGATGAAGCAAGGAAGATATTTCCAAGGCTGTTATTATAAAAAGCAACCAAAGTGGATGCATATCCGTCATATTCTAGTTGTGTCGATTTGGCTTTTTTAAAGTAAAAAAGGGCTTTTTCCCAATTTTCAAGACCCTCATAAATAATGCCATATGAATTAAAAATACTAGGCAGCTCCTCTATCATTGAAAACCCATTCCTTTCATGAATTATCATAGCTCTTTCTAAATATTCCAAAGCTATGTCCCATTCATCCATATAATTATAACAATGAGAAATAAATTTCAAAATTTGTGCTTCTTCATATGTGTCTTTTTTTGTTATTAGATCTAGGTTTTTTTTATAATACTTTATAGCTTCTTCATATTGAAAAACAGATTTATTAAGAATAGCAATAGTTAAATTAATTACCGGAATATTGAAATTATTAGGACCATAGAAAATTTCATAGCCATGTGCAGATTTATTATAATTTTCAATTGCTAAATCTATTTCTCCTTTCTCCTCATAATATTTACCCAAAATAAAATAAGTTTTTGCACTAAGTTTATTCCAAAGATCTGGTTTAGGATATGATTTTTCATTAAGTAAAATTAACTGTAGAAATAGGTAAGACAGGTCAGGATGATCTGTCCGTCTGCAATGAACTGCCAAACTATATGCCGATTCATAGTAATCGTATGATAACTTTTCCGTTTCTAGAAACTCAGTAAATAAATCCAACATCAAGAAATCATCTTTCACGATGCAGTGATTCCCAATCGAATCCATCACCTCGCTCGAGGCAGATTCATTCTGAGAGTAGCCCTGGGAGAGAAACCCAAGTAACATAATAGATATACATCCAAAAAATCGTTTAAGCATTGAAATATGAGGTCTTAGCTTAGGGTTTAGACAAATCTAATAAATATTCCTCTCTGGAATTATATTTACCCGCCATATTTCGAATACCCCCACCAAAGAATATGCGAATAAGCCTGCTACCACCGATTCTTAAAAATTGTTAAAAGACCTCAGTTCTTATTATATCTGACTATTTTTATTCCCTCTAGATCAAACTATTAAAACTACTTTCATGAAAAAACTATCATTTCTGACTATAGCGGCGCTGCTACTGAGCTTCTCCGGCTACAGCCAAAAGGCCGATTTCAGAGCTGCGGAGAAATTTAGCTCGGAAAATATCTCGAAGATGCTGGGGAGCACTTCCGTGCGGGCTAACTGGCTCAAAGACAGTGATAAATTCTGGTACTCCTACAAAACAGGCGACGGGAATTTCTACTGGTTCGTAAACCCCGACAAGGAAACTAAGGAGCCCCTCTTCGATAATAATTACCTCTGCTCCGAAGTGAACCAACAGATAAACAAAATCCTTAACCCCCTGGATCCCGGGATCAAAAATCTGAAATTTAAGGACGAGAATGATGCTTTCAACTTTGAGGTGGATAGCTTTAAATTTGAGTACGTACTGAAAACACAGAAAATCTCCGTGGTGGACACCATCGATTCCAAAGCCGAGGCTAAAGAACGTAGAGAGAATGCCTGGAAAGGATATAACAAGGACTCTACCTGGATAGTGTTCGCTAAAAATTATAACCTCTACCTCATGAAAGGCGATGATGAGGATAGCACAGAGTATCAGCTGACTACAGATGGTGAGAAATACTACTCTTTCGGCGGCGGATACCGGGGTGATGATGAGAAAATGGATACAACAAAAAGATCCAGAGCCTCCGTCAGATGGCTGGAGAACGAAGAGACTTTCGTTGTGCAACGTAGCGACTCACGCAAGGTGAAGGACCTATGGGTGATTAATGTGCTGGCTAACCCCCGTCCCGAACTGGAGACATACAAGTATGCCATGCCCGGCGATGAGAATGTGCCTCAAGGTGAACTATGGATCTTCGATGTAAACACCAAAAAAGGTATCAAACCGGATATATCAAAATATAAGGACCAAACATTCTCCGTTCACCCTATCAAAGAGCGCTCGGACAAGATCTACCTTACCCGTAAAGACCGCACATGCGCCTTTCAGGATGTGTGTGTTATCGACACCAAAACCGGTGAAGTGAAAGAGCTGTTCTCCGAAACAGACGAGCCTTACTGGCACTCCAACAGTAACCTCTATGTCCTTAATGAAGGCAAAGACCTGGTGTGGTGGTCGGAGAGAACAGGCTGGGGACAGTTCTACCTCTACGACAGTGAGGGTAACCTGAAAAACCCTATCACTAAAGGTAATTTCGTTGCCGGCAGGATAACACGTATCGATACCCTGGGAAGAGAGATATTCTTCGAGGCTACAGGCCGCGAGCAACATATCGATCCCTACTATTCAATGTATTACAAGGTTAAGCTGGATGGAAGTGGATTCCAGCTTATCACCCCGGAAGATGCTACTCATAGTATCAGTATGGCTAAGTCGAACGACTTTTTTGTCGACACCTACTCCAGAGCCGACCTGGCGCCTAAGTCTGTTTTGCGCGACACCAAAGGTAAGCTGCTGATGGATCTCGAAGAGACCGACCTGCGACGACTGTACGAGACAGGATGGCAGATGCCCCAACGTTTTACGGTTAAAGCCGTTGATGGTGTTACCGATCTCTATGGAGTGATGTGGAAACCTCTGAAGATGGAGGAAGGACGTAAGTACCCGATTATCA
>CAYUNU010000480.1:0-2954 GCA_964446195.1 uncultured Porphyromonadaceae bacterium
ATGGTGGTTCTGGATGATATTCGAGAAATAATGTTTCGATCCGATTTATACAATAATACTTTTGTTCGTAACCTGATGATAAAACCATTAGTTACGATCGAGCCGGGTGAAGGCATGGAATCTGTTGCTCAGAAATTTCATGAATCAGGGAAATACAATATACCTGTAATTAAAGATAGAAAGTATGTCGGCTTTGTTTCCAGGGCACGAGTATTCTCATCTTATCGACAACTGTTGAGACAATGGAGTGAAGATTAAAAAATGGCGTTTGACAAAAGGTAAAACCTTGGTCAGGTTCCGGAATAAAATATTATGAAATCAGGTTTAACAATTTTTATTATTTTGCTATTTGTGGGTCTAATCTCTTGTGAAAAAGAGAATAATCCACCCAAAGCAATGTTTTCTATCGACCCTGAAAGCGGGGATGATGAAACTGTTTTCTTTTTTGATGCCTCAGCTAGCTCCGATATGGAAGATCCCGCTGAGCAATTGATGATTCAATGGGATTGGGACGGAGATGATAACTTTGATACCCAATATTCTGCTAAAAAGACTGCTGATCATACCTTCCCCGATGCAGGTGAATACCTTGTGAAGCTTGTCGTGAAAGATACTCGTGGATTAACAGATACATTACAACAAACATTAATGGTTGTAAGTTCAAATTCACCTCCAAGTATACCTGCTAATCCTTCTCCGGAAAATGAAGTGTCAGATTTAGGGATAAATCTGTTTATTAGCTGGGAATGTATTGACGCTGATGGCGATTACCTACTTTATACTGTATATTTCGGAACAAACAGTAATCCTGAGAAATTTCTGTCCAATCACGCTCAAAATACGTTTAATCCTGGTCGACTTGATTATGGAACAACATATTATTGGAAAATTGATGCTCGTGATAGTGAGGGTAACACAACTGAGGGAGAGGTCTGGAGCTTTAGCACTATCGACCTTAATTTTAGTACAATAACCGACAATAGAGACGCCCAGATTTACAGTACAATAGAGATAGGTCCTAAATGGTGGATGGCTGAGAATCTGAATTTTGATACTGAAGGGAGCTATTGCTATAATGATGACCCGGGAAGCTGTAATGTATATGGTCGCCTGTATTCGTGGGATGCAGCAATAAATGCATGCCCCGAAGGATGGCATTTGCCCTCAAAAAGCGAGTTTGAAAATATGATCGAATCTTTGGGAGGCAGCGATGTAGCAGGTGGGAAACTTAAGGATTATGAAAACAGTAAATGGAGAAACCCTAATACAGGAGCAATAAATACCTCCGGATTTGGTGCCTTGCCTGCAGGAATGCGATATGGAGAGGATAATTATTCGGGACAATATTATTATGCCCACTTTTTTACTTCAACAGAATTTGATTCGGGAGAAGCATACAGCGTAATGCTGGCTTACGATTACGAAAAGACCTTCATATACAACTATAAAAAGAAATATGCTGTTTCGATCAGATGTGTGCAGGACTGATCAAAATCTTTTTGTGTAAATATGACAATAAGGACTTCCTCCTTTTTTTGAATAATAATCCTGATGGTATCCCTCGGCTGGCCAGAAAGTGGTGGCAGGAGTAATTTTGGTTGCTATTTTTAAACCTTTAGATTCCAGAATTTTGATCAATCCTTCCGTAATCCTTTTTTGCTTTTCACTCGTGTAGAAAACTTCTGATCTGTATTGGTCGCCTAAATCCGGACCTTGTCGATTATACTGTGTGGGATCATGTATCTCGAAAAATAGCTTTGCCAATTCTTCAAAATTAATTTTTGCCGGATCAAAAGTTACTTTTAAAGCCTCAGCATGACCGGTAGTGTGATAACATACTTCCTCATATGTTGGATTGGCTTTATGTCCGCCAATATACCCAACCTCAGTCTCCAGAACACCTCCTGCTTTTTTAAATAAATGCTCAACACCCCAAAAACAGCCACCAGCGAAAATGGCTACTTCAGTTTTTGCTGTGTCCCCTTCCTCAGCTTCAGGCACGAAATTAAGCGATATTGAGTTTACACAGTGTCTTACATTTTTTTCGGTGAACCCCTCTCCTTCAAAAACATGACCAAGATGACCTCCACAATTATTACATATTATCTCTGTCCTCATCCCATCAGCATCCGTCTCCCTGTGGATAGCTCCCGCAATTTCATCATCAAAACTGGGCCATCCACAGTTGGAATCAAACTTGTCTTCAGATTTATATAAGGGAGCATCACAATGTTTACATGTATAAATTCCTGTCTTCTTATTATCTACATATTCACCCGTGAATGGCCTTTCTGTTCCTTTATTAATAATAACACGCTTCTCCTCTGCGCTTAATTCATTTCTCCTGATATTTTCCTGTGCCATGCTCTGTATAATTAATCCAATTAACAGTATTACTAAAACTCCTCTTTTCATCTTCTCGTGTTTGGGGATATTACAAGTTGGAAGTACATTTAGTTTAACAGAATGATTATATTTTTGTAATCGTGAGTTATGAGTTGTAAGTAGTGAGCCACAACTCATAACTCATAATTCATAATTCAATTCGTATCTTGCATGTAAATCCCTATACCTGATGAAAAATATTTGTAATTGTTTTTTTGTGCTGGTATTCATTAGCATAGTATCTTCCTGCGATCAAGCTCTTAAGCACCCCAATGTAGTCTTCATTCTTGCCGATGATATGGGATACGGTGATCTGGCTTGTCAAAATCCAGATTCAAAAATACCAACCCCATATTTGGATAAGCTTTCCCTGGAAGGTATGCGCTTTACGGATGCCCATTCTCCCTCTGCTGTCTGTTCCCCAACTAGATATGGAATCCTAACCGGTCGTTATGCATGGAGGACCAGACTTAAGAAGGGAGTGCTGTGGCAGTGGGATTCTCCACTTATTGCAGACACGGAATATACTATTGGACAACTTTTCCAGGATGCTGGCTATCATACTGCTT
>CAYUNU010000481.1:0-2949 GCA_964446195.1 uncultured Porphyromonadaceae bacterium
TGCCTCCCGTAGGAGTCTGGTCCGTGTCTCAGTACCAGTGTGGGGGATCATCCTTTAAGACCCCCTAGACATCGCAGTCTTGGTGAGCCGTTACCTCACCAACAAACTAATGTCACGCATGCCCATCCATTGCCGCCGGAACTTTAATCATCAGAACATGAGATCTAATGATATTATGGAGTATTAATCCGAATTTCTTCGGCCTATGCTCCTGCAATGGGTAGGTTGCATACGCGTTACTCACCCGTGCGCCGGTCGTCAGCGGTCCGAAAACCCTGTTACCCCTCGACTTGCATGTGTTAAGCCTACCGCTAGCGTTCATCCTGAGCCAGGATCAAACTCTTCGTTGTAATTGTTTGTCTTTTCTCAGGAGTTATCAAGTATCAAAATAAAAAAAATTGATGTTTTCCTTACTTGCCTTGTGCTATTTCTCTTCAATAATTCAAAGAACGTTATTCAAATTTGGGACTGCAAAGTTAAAAATAAATTTCATTCCCTTGCAAACTTTTCTGACTTTTCTTTTCACAAACCTTTCTCTCTGCCAGAACCCATTTTCAAACTGTAAAAGAACTTTTGTTTTTCAAAAGCGGATGCAAAGATAGAGTCTTATTTTAAACTTCCAAAACTATTTTGCTTTTATTTCAAATAAACTTCACTTTTATTTCAAATCCCCCACTGTAATATCCCCCCCTATATAATATATTATATATTTCCTTTGACAATTACATAAATATGAAACATCCTCTTTGCCTTAAAAATATTACCTTAGCGTCCTATTTGTAAAAGTTGTCTGATAAAAAAATAAATAAGTGTCCACAAATCTGATTATAATACCAACCTATCAAGAGGAAGAAAACATCAAAGGGATCATTATTGAGGTGTTTTCCCTTGAAGTAGATTTTGACATTCTTGTTGTTGATGACAACTCTCAAGACAAAACAGCTGCAATTGTTAAAAACTTACAACAAGAATTTCCCGAAAAACTGTTTTTGATGGAAAGGCCAGGAAAGCTTGGACTGGGAACAGCATATATCGACGGATTTAAATGGACCTTGGAAAGAGACTATGAATTCATTTTTGAAATGGATGCAGATTTCTCACACAGCCCTAAAGATCTTATCCCATTATTAAGTGAATGTGAAAAAGATGGCGTCGGCATGACTGTCGGTTCCAGATATAAATCAGGAGTCGCTATTGTTAATTGGCCTCTTGGGCGACTACTCCTTTCTTATTATGCAAGCACATACGTAAGATTTATTACCGGAATGTCGGTGAGAGACCTTACAGCAGGATTTGTTTGCTACAAAAGAGAAGTACTGGAAAAACTTAATCTTGATAGAATAAGAATGATAGGATATGGATTTCAAATCGAAATGAAATTTAAAGTCTGGAAACTAGGATATGCTATATCCGAAATCCCTGTTATTTTTATCAATAGAGAATTGGGCACATCCAAAATGAGTGGAGGAATATTCAGTGAGGCTCTAATAGGGGTTATCAGAATGAAGCTGAGTAGCTTGAGAAAAAACTATCAAAAACATATTGCTAATCCATGAGCTCTTATCTGATCAAAAACATCAACATTGTCAATGAGGGTAAAAATTCCCCGGGGCACATCTGGATAAAGAAAGAAAGAATTGTCAGAATCTCTTTCGATCCTAACCCTCCTGATGTGCCGGCAGGAACAACTATCATTGATGGCAAAGGCAGAATATTATTACCAGGAATTATTGACGACCAGGTTCATTTTAGAGACCCTGGATTTACTCACAAAGGAGACTTGCACTCAGAATCAAGAGCTGCCGTGGCTGGAGGAATAACTAGTTTCATGGAAATGCCTAACACCTCCCCCCAAACGACAACAAACCAACTGCTTGAAAAAAAGTTTCGATCAGCATCCAGAAAATCACTAGCTAACTATTCATTTTATTTAGGTGCCACCAACAACAACCTAAAGGAGCTTCAGGCGATTAACAGACAAAGAGCATGTGGAATTAAGGTTTTTATGGGTGCATCAACCGGCAATATGTTGGTAGATAACCCGAAAACCCTTGCCGGGATATTTTCTATTCCAAACATTAGAATAGCAGTTCATTGTGAAGATGAACATACTATCAAAGAGAATCTTTCTGAATTCAAAAACAAGTTTGGTGACAACATACCAATCGAATTCCATCCCAAAATTAGAAGTGAAGAGGCTTGCTTTAAATCATCCAGCTTTGCTGTTGCCCTGGCAAAAAAACACAATACCAACTTGCATCTGATTCATGTGTCAACAGCAAAAGAGCTTGAACTACTAGATAATTCTGTCAACTATAATAAAAAACAAATTACCTCAGAAGTATGTATCCACCATCTCTGGTTTGAAGAATCTGACTATGAGGTGAAAGGATCACTGATTAAATGGAATCCAGCAATAAAATCTGCCAAAGACAGAGAAGCTCTTATCCAGGGATTATTGGATAACAAACTAGATATTATAGCTACAGATCATGCCCCCCACACTATGGAGGAAAAAGACAATAGCTATCTTTTAGCACCTTCAGGAGGACCAATGGTACAACACTCCCTGCCAGCAATGATGGAACTCTATCATAAAGGAAGAATACCAATAGAAACTATTGTTCAGAAAATGTGTCATGCTCCTGCTGATATTTTTCAGGTTTTGGATAGAGGATATATACGGGAAGGATATTTCGCAGACCTCGTAATAATCGACCCAAATGATCCCTGGACAGTCAATAAGAAAAACATACTGTATAAATGTGGATGGTCACCAATGGAAGGCGCAACCTTTAAATCAAGAATTACTCATACATTCATTAACGGACACCTGGCATTCGACAATGGGATCTTTAATGAAACAAAACGAGGCAAAGCACTCGAATTTAATCGCTAAGAGATTACAAACCTAGCCGTATTCCTGCTTTGCTGTTTAACATAAACCTT
>CAYUNU010000482.1:0-2948 GCA_964446195.1 uncultured Porphyromonadaceae bacterium
GATATGCTTCTATTTCTATTTCATCAGGATTGTATCCCGTATATGAGAAAAAGAAATCACTAAAGCCCGTAACGATACCATCAGGATGAGAATTCTCCCTTAACAATAGATATGACCAGGCCCAGCTGTTCAAACTAGATAAGCTGTGGGGTGTTGCAATAAAATCAGGATGAAAATGACTGTTTTGAGGAAAATCTTTCATGATACCATTAACAGTGAAATCTAAATCTTCAGCAAAAAACTGTCCTTTTGGTATTGTTAAGACTTTCCCAATAGGGCTTGTAATACCAAATACTCTGGCAGCAAAACTTTCGGAAATAACAAGCGAAGCTGGCTCATTGAGAACGGTAGCTGCATCCCCAATAAGCAACTCAGAATCGAATACATCAAAGAATGTACTGTCGCATTGAAAACCCTGATCCATTTTAATGTAACTTTCATCAAGCTTTATCATCCCTCCCCGAATGGGTGATAACCTCACGTAGTTCTCGATCTCCGGAAACTCTTCGGCCAACTTAGGTATATACCCTGGGTTTGGAATTCGTGCGAAATGTTTTGAGTCAAACAGGCTTGAGCTGGTATTGGTGATTCGATATATCCTTTTCGAATTTTCATGAAAACTATCGTAGCTCAATTCATTCTTTAGAAACAGAACAATGAAAAGGATACAACAAAGAGCCAGACTCAATCCTATAACTTTTATCAGGTTCAGGTAAGCTCTTTTCTTTAAATTCCTGACAACAAATTTCAATACCATATTGCTAATTTTCAACCCTGACAAGCTCCAGACCGCTATTCAAAACATACTTAACTAAACCTACACCTTTGGCGATGAATATTTCCTTTACACTGTAAGAATATAGCTCTTCGGTAAAATCTTTCAACTCAAAATGCAGAACAGTATCATATGTTAGATCTCCAATGGTAATGTTATTTAGCAAGGATACTGTTGAGAAAATTTCTTCATTCTGCTCATATCCTTGATCAGTCATACTCATAGATTTGTGAAGGTTAAAAACATCAATACGCGAAATTGTGTTATACTCAAAATCATAGGCGAAGTTTATATCGTTAAGGCCAACATAAATATGATCACCGTAAGGCGGAAAACCGGCAGTAAGTGAAAAATGATATGTTGCTCCATAGCTTGATGCAAAATTCTGATAGTGGTACTCGGTATAGCTTATATGAGTGGTTATACCAAGAACACTGCTCCATGATTTGCCAAAATAATATGAGGAGTCTCTCAAGGAAAACCCATAGCCAATTCCATTGCTATCCTTCAATATAAACTGATAGTTTGTTGAATCTACAACTATCCAGCCCTCATTAGCCTTGTCAAAGCGGAAGGTTTCCTCCTTGAGTGCATGGTTCTCACCACAGGCAGATAAGCCAAATAGGAGAATAATAAATACGGCCCATCTATTCATTAAGCATATAATTTTCACCGTTTGACATGAGTACCTTCAATATTCCAAAATCCTTATTGTAGAACAAACTATCCACATATATCAAGTCATCCTGATATGAATAATCGTAATATTTCATCCTATACACCTGGTCGTAATTAACGCCATTAATCATCAATGAATCAGCGATATCAACAGGTTCCCATTCACTTATTGAATCAGGAATCATAAATCCAAATCTACCTATACGTACTGAAAGTGGATTATGTAGACTATCAGCATTACTGATTGATAACTCGAATTTAAAAATGGGATAGTTAGGCGACAAAGTAGTGGTATTCACTTCATAAATAATCTCTGTACAACAACGGTGATCATCGCAAAATATCTCCTGCTTGGTTTCACGCTTTACAGAAAAAACAATGTTGTGCCCATTAGAATGTTTGAAACTAACATACTCACCCGCTTGATAAGGTATGGAGTTTAAAAGTTCAGCTGATATTGGTCCGAGATCAATAACTTTGTGCTTACAAGGCCGACAAGCCACCATAAACACTAACAGAATAATACTGATTTTTAAGAATTTCATTTTCGTTAGCTATTCGAACAATTATCGTTCCATATTAATTCATCAATTATCTCTTACCATCCTGGTGATTGAATGCTTTATTCCTGGCGACAATGTATCTAAATATTGGTCCTGTGTGATAAAATCAATTTCACCTTTTAACTCCGGATGTCTTTTGGCTAATTTAAGGATAAAAACCAGAGCATGATATCTAACTGAAGGTCCTTTATTTATCGACTCCCACACATTCATGCATATATCGAACAAACGCCCCTCATGCTCATCAGTTAGCTCCATTTTACCTAGAATCTTTATAAGTTCTCTAAGGTGCCCATCCTTCTTTTGCGGCATCACCTGAAGGATCGTATCAATATATCCCTGCACTCTCTTGTCATTTTCCTCCATACAGCTCCAAAGCAACCATGCCGATCTCCAGGCGTAGGGCTGCTTATCTGAAAGTGCAAGCTCAACCGCCTCATCAAAATACTCAGGCTGGGTCGTCAGGAATTGGATCATCTGCTCCTTATAAACTGTGGTTAGTATTTCTTGTAAAGGCGTTTTCATGTTTAGTTTTAGAAAATCAGGCAATCACAAAATTAACTCTTGCTTAATTTTGCAGACATATCCTCAATAAAAGCATTAAATCTCTCCTGGATTTCACCTTTAAAACTATCCTCAGTTAATCGGGTATTCATAACTGCCTGTGGATCTTCCTTTTTGTCATCAGGCATAATCAAGGTAATGGGGAAAGCCTCACAATGAATACACTTGTCATTAAGAATTTCTTTTACTTCCTTGAAAACAAGACCATGTCCAAACTTCTTATCCTTAATCTCGAAACTGCTTCCACAGCAGCTTACAAAAACTAGTTTATTAATATCATTCTTATGCTTTTTGACAAAAGCTTTTAGGGGAGCAACAAATTTCCCCATCCAGATCGGCCCGCATAATATGGTCGTATCATATTCAGC
>CAYUNU010000483.1:0-2929 GCA_964446195.1 uncultured Porphyromonadaceae bacterium
GCAAAGGCGCTTGGGCCTTTTTGTCAAAAACAAATATGTGTGTTGCGGGTTTTCCTGGTTTGAAGAGTTAGCACTTCCCGAATCACTATCACCAAAATCCCAGGAATAGCTTTCAGAATTTAAAGAATTGCTTCTAAAAACAACCTTAGCCGGAGCAAACTCCTCATTGGAAACAATCACGAAAGCAGCCTTTGGCAACTTTATGGGTTCACTTACTGTAATACTTTTTGTGTGCACCCCAACCTCCCCCGATTCAGTATTTGTGCAAGTTAATTTAATTTTGAATTCACCCGCTGTGGAAAATGTATGTGTTGGATCCCTTAAGGAGGATGAGTTATCCCCACCTGATTGAGGATCTCCAAAATCCCAAGTAAAACTATCTGCGTTTGAGGAGGAATTGATGAAACTAACAAAAGCAGGAGCGATAAGATTCTCGGCCTGTATTGAAAATCCAGCAATAGGCGCCTTGGCTGGTTCTGTTACGAAAACAATATCCGTAAACTCATCGCTCCCACTAAGCAAACTACTTTTACAGATAAGAGTAACCTTATAATTACCAGCTTTAGAATAAGTATGATTTGGATCTTTTTTTGCAGATTTATTATTAGCACCCGACTCAGGATCTCCAAAATCCCAGCTATAAAGGTCTGAATGATTGGATAAATTTTTAAATATTACCGTAGAGGGAGCAATAACATTATTATTTTCTATCCTAAATCTTGCTACGGGTGGCTTTGGAGGCTCAGCTACAGTAATAATAGCAGAATAATTAGTCGACTTTCCTGTTTGCCGATTTTCAGCAGTTAAAGTTACTTCATATTCACCTGGCAAAGTGTAAGTGTGGGTTGGATTTTCATCGGATGATCCATTCTTGCTTCCTGAGGCAGGATCACCAAAATTCCATTTATAAATATTAGCATTCGTAGAAGTATTCTTAAATATTGCTATAGCTGGTGCTATATCAGCGGATAGCGAAAAGACAAAGTTTGAAGCAGGTAGCTCTGGCTCAACAAGAAGAAGATCTTTTGTTATTGTATTCGTTAAACCTGTCTGCGAGCTTTTAACTGTAAGACTAATTGTATATGTCCCCGAAGCTTTGTATTTGTGCTTTGCTTGTGAAATCGAAGAAATGTTTTTTCTGTTACCCGATGCAGGATCTCCAAAATTCCAGGTAAATTCATCTGCATTTGTTGATTTATTGATAAAAACCACTTCGTAAGGAGGTTCAACATCTGAAGTACTATACTCAAAATCTGCAATTGTTGGAGGATGCTCAAGAACTTTGATAGTATAATAAAAAGTACTCTCCAGCCCCAAATCAGTATTAGTGGCAACTAAGGAAATATTGTAAAGCCCACCTTTTTCATAAGTATGGGAAGGTTCCTTCTCAAAAGAATGATTTCTTATCCCAGAATTTGAATCTCCAAAATCCCATTTGTAATCATTTGCATCAGTTGAGCTATTAGTAAATGTAACCTCACAGGGAGCATAACCATTATTACTAATAGTTTTGGGAAGAAACTCAGCCTGAGGCTCACTCTCCTTATATGCAAAAACATCTACTTCGGTTTTACTAACATCCCCTTCGAAATCATTTTTGTAATACCAAACAATAGCTTTCTCCTCCCCTGAACTAATCTTGCTTCCATAATCGCCATAAGCAGAATTTGCCTTTACTTTTTGGCCATTGTGAGTGATCAAAATAATTACATTAAAATACCTGGCTCCATCCCTGGGATTTATATCATAGGTAATCAGCATTTTATCGGAACCTGAGATCTCAGTTTTAACATTGGTAGCATAGTTTTCCTGTGCAACTATGCGACCGCCATATAAAAACATTATAAATAGTATAATAATGGATAGAGCAATATTTTTCATATGAATCGTATTAGTCTTTTGTTTTCTTCATAGACCCGCAAAAACTGTCATCGGCTATTTATTTGAACCGGATATCAATATATCCTTATTATGGCTATGCCTTTCCTTACTAGCAGTATTCGTTACCGTTAAGATAACATGATAGGTACCCGGTTTGTTGAAAACATGAACCGGATTTTTTTTTGTCGAATAATTATTTTCTCCTGATTCAGGATCACCGAAGCTCCAGTAATACTCTTGAGCATTATCTGACACGCTTTTAAACCAGACTGTAGACGGAGCTGTTTTGGAAGTAAGATTGTATTTATAATCGGCTACGGGCAATTCCCCCTTGTTCAATTGCACGTATTTAGTAATAGAGTCCTCTAGCCCTGTCTCGCCAGATACAACCTTTAAGCTTACTGAGTAAGCGCGAGCCCTCTCGTAGGTGTGTTCAGGACTCTCCAGCTGGGAGATATTATTTTGACCAGAGCCTGGATCATCAAAGTTCCATGAAAAAATATTTGCGTTTTTGGAATGATTACTGAATACCACACGATATGGAAGCTTACTCCCTACAATTTTATAGGAAAAGGCAGCATCTGGGACCGGTATCAAAACAGCATAAATATCAAGCTTAACATCTTCAATATTACCATTATAACCATCCATCTTATAATACCAAACAATAGCCTTATCCCTACCCGACACAGTGAAATTACCAAAATCGCCCATCATACCACTACTATAATTAACTCTATTCCCTTTATTAGTCAAACTCAAACTAACATTAAACAAAGCATCCGGACTTGGCGCTAGCAAGTCATACTTAATCAACATCTTCTGACTATTAGTAATATCAATCCTGATATTAGAGACGTAGTTCTCCTGACCAATAATACAAATGGGAATTAGTAGAATGAAAAACAATACGAATAAGGATTTTTTTGTATACGTCATAACTAATCCTTTAGGCACCAATTCAAATATATGAATTGTTTTTCAATTGTTGAATGGCCTAAGAAATAAATAGTCGGTAAATAAGCAGGTTAATCGATCCTTGTTTTAA
>CAYUNU010000484.1:0-2922 GCA_964446195.1 uncultured Porphyromonadaceae bacterium
TTGACGGACCGTATAGATGTGAGGAATCTAACTGTATTTCAGCTGGTATCAATGGGCAGGTATCCACATAATGATTGGCTGGGGAGGCTAACAGATAAGGACAAGAAAATTGTTGAGCGGTCTATTGCCCAGGTTAACCTTACCGACTATGTGTCACGTGATGTGGATGAACTCAGCGATGGAGAGCAGCAGCGGGTGATGATAGCGAAGGCTCTTGCCCAGGATACTCCCCTTATCATTTTGGACGAGCCTACGGCACATCTTGATCTACCAAACAGGGTTGAGATAATCAGGCTCCTCAGAGAACTTGCAAGTACTACTGGGAAAGCTATTCTTTTATCATCCCATGATCTTGATCTCGCTCTGCAGTCATCAGATTGGTTATGGATAATACCTAAGGGAGGCCCGGTTATTAAAGGTATGCCTGAAGATTTGGTCCTTAACGGATCGTTTGAAGCGAGTTTTGATACAAAACAGGTGCATTTTAATCCTGGAACAGGGAGCTTTCTAATTGAATATAAAACTCAGAAAACATTATACTATGAGGGAGACAACATAACCGTTTTCTGGACCATGAGAGCTCTTGCCAGACAAGGTTTTAGAATGATACAGGATGACCAGGCAGAGCAACGTTTAATATTGAGTGATAATTCTCCCAGGTGGTGTTATCAGGATGGAAAAAAACTTTATGAGTTTGAAAAACTAAGTGAGCTGGCATGTTTTCTGAGGAGTTTTTAAAGATGATAGGTCACTAATTCTAATTTGTTCCTAATTTTGTGCTGAAAACACGCTGATTATGTTGGAAAAAGGATACGTAGATAAAGTAATCCCTAAGGATTTGGATATTGTTAAGGCAATCAGAAATTTATGTAAGGAAAAGAATGCTGTTATTCTGGCGCATTATTACCAGGAGGGAGATATACAGGATATTGCTGATTATGTTGGCGATAGCCTTGATCTTTCCAGGAAGGCTGCAGAGACAGATGCTGATATAATTGTCTTTGCGGGAGTGCATTTCATGGCAGAAACGGCCAAGATCCTGTCACCCCAGAAAAAAGTACTACTTCCTGATTTAAATGCCGGTTGTTCCTTGGCCGACTCATGTCCAACTGAGGATTTTGAAGCCTTTAAAAAGAAATATCCTGATTATGTAGTAATAAGTTACGTAAATACCACTGCTGAAATTAAGGCGCAGACAGATATCTGTTGTACATCCACCAATGCCGTTAGTGTAGTAGAGTCATTATCAAAGGATCAGAAAATCATTTTTGCTCCCGACAGAAATCTTGGGAATTACATTAATAGTCTCACAGGCAGGAACATGGTGGTGTGGGATGGCGCTTGTCATGTCCACGAAGAGTTCTCGCTTGAAAGAATATTGGAAATAAAAAAGGATAATCCTGAAGCAAAAATCATTTGTCATCCTGAGTGCCAAAAGCCAATTCAGATAGTATCGGATTTCATAGGATCCACATCAGCTCTTTTAAATTTTGTTAAACATGATAATGGTAAATCGTATATTGTTGCTACAGAATCAGGGATTCTACATCAGATGCGAAAGGATAATCCTGATAAAATTCTAATGCCGGCTCCTCCGGCCGATTCAACATGTGCTTGTAATGATTGTAAGTATATGAAGCTGCATACTCTCGAAAAATTGTACAACTGCTTGAAGTATGAGATGCCTGAAATATTGATGGATGAGGAATTGCGGAAAAAGGCAGAGATTCCGATCATAAAAATGTTAGAAATATAAAACTACTGGGGCAGGAGCTTTTTCTTGTCAATGTGCAGGACTCGCAATGTTCAGTAGCTTAGTAGTTTATGTCTTGGGGCTAGTTATTGATCAGCTTCAGGACCTCAATTCTATCACCAACAGTTGTTTTAACATAGTAGATTCCTGCAGTCCAGGAGCTGGTGCTAATAGCATATTTCTTTTCACTCATAATTTTAAGATTATCAGATCTAAGAATCGATTGTCCAACGCTGTTAAATACTTCAAAACTAAAATCCATTGTCTCTGTAGTTTTGATTTCTAGAATTGCTGCATCGTCAACAGGGTTTGGATAGAGAATTATTGAATTAGCTGTAATTAATGGCTCTGTACCTGTAGCATTAGTTAGATCGGCTTCTTCTATATTCAATATTGGTCGACGGGCTTTATCCGCATTATATTCCTGGACCATACCTATTAGGTGGAGATTTTCGGGTACCCAGTTGTCCGGTATGGTGAAGGTTTCGGAATACACATACCTTTCGCCTCTTTTTACATTATCAGGAATAATATTATCTTTTCCCCATGACCCGCCAGTCATTTTTCTCAGCACGCGGTTATGCACATATCCCGGTATAGGGTCGCCGGCACCCTGAAGTTCCATAAAAGGCTCAGAAGCGCCACTATTAAAGAAATTTCTTTGGTTCCACTGCGATCCTGTACCAGTTAGGCCATCCTCAACAACGTAGATATTAAAGCGAAAATCGCCTTCAACATCCAATACAAAGTCGGCTACCACATCAACTTTCCATTCACGGGTTTCGGGGTAGAAGTAATTGTAAACTGAAATGGCCACAGGATTGAATTCGAGGTCGAGGTTGTCTATTCTTCCTTTCCAGGATTCTGGGGCCAAGGCAATATTTGAGTATCCACCAGCCACATCTCTGCTTACGAATCCTGTGGGAACACCTTCTACATAAGTGGATCTTAGTGATGTTGATTCATTTATTGCCATTGCATCTCCAGTATGGATTGCAACCAATACTGCATTTGGGTAGTAGGGTTTAATATTTTTCTCAACGATGATTGGTGCTCTGGGGCAGTAGCCGCACCAGGCTCCGGTTACTTCCTCTATCAGGATCTTTCTTTAGGGGTATTTTTCGGTAATCTGGATAGTATGATAGGGGGCCGATCTTGTTACGATACAG
>CAYUNU010000485.1:0-2920 GCA_964446195.1 uncultured Porphyromonadaceae bacterium
GAAAAAGTGACTACGGCGACAATTATCACAATCCTTATGCCCGCGAGTTTCCCACAAACCATGGCTATGATAGTTTTCTAGGTTTCAGTGCTCATGCTCATGACTATTTCCTGCTAGATCAGAAGACAGAAATGGCAACACCTGATCCCTATGGTGATAGTGAATCCTTGGGAAGGCTATGGAGAGACACCTCGAAAGTTGAATTTAACGGGACCTACACTACTGATCTTTTTACGGATGAAGCCATAAAGTTCATCAAAGCCAACCAAGACAAGCCTTTCTTCCTTGATCTAGCCTATAATGCTGTACATGAGCTTATTCATGAGGTTCCAGATAAGTATCTGGAGAAATGGGAGGCACCAAAAATTCCAAATTACGATCCTTCATCCGGTAAGAGATATGCTGAGTACTATTGGGAATACACCCAAGTTGGCAAAATCACTGATGAAGGGAAGAGGAAACTCTATCTGGCAAATCTGAATTGTTTGGATGACAATATTGGACGCCTGCTCAAAGGTGTGGAGGATTTGGGCTTACTTGAAAACACCCTGATCTTAATGATTTCGGATAATGGGGGAGAGCCCTTAACTGGTGCAAACAACCTGCCATTGAGCGGCTCAAAATACAACATGCATGACGGAGGTATTCGGGTTCCCTTTATTGTTTCCTGGCCTAAGGTTTTGCCGGCTTCAAAAGTATATCATCACAGGGTTTCTGCCTTCGATATTCTACCGACCTGTCTTGAGGCAGCAGGCATCGAAATTGACAATACTCTAGATCTGGAGGGAGTTAGCATACTTAACTCAATCAAGCAAGACCTTCCATCATCTGCAAGCCAAAAACCTTTGTGCTTTCAATTTGGCAAGCAGTGGGCCATTATTGATCAGGGCTGGAAATTGGTGTTTGCCACAGACTATAATCCTTCTAATCGGCCTATTACATCGCAAATCCAGCTAGGTGCTCATAGTGGAGAAATAGCACTATATAGCCTAGATACAGACATTGGAGAGAGAAATAATCTACTAGCATCCGAACCGAAAAAAGCTGTGGAGCTAAAACAGAAATTTGACATGTGGATGCAAGAAATGCAGGCCGATCATTCAAACTATTCCCTTTGGAAAGTCACAGAAAAATAAGCTAATCATGAAGAGCCTGAATATTCTAAGTAGAGCAAAATACTTCCTGACAATAACCATATTGCTGATCAGTTTGACCAACTGTTCAAAACCGATCCAAAAGGAAGTTGATCTGGCCGGATCATGGAGTTTCCGAATGGATACTGCCGACGTGGGGATTAAGCAAAACTGGTTCAAAACCGAATTCACGGAATCTATTATACTTCCGGGATCCATGCCTCAAAGAGGAAAAGGAATAAAGCTTGGACCAGAAACAAAGTTCACGGGTAATATCTGGAAAGAATACCCTGCAGGGAAAACCTGGATGGACGATGAAAATTACAAGCCCTATCTAAAAGAAGGTGAATTTTCGTTCCCGTTCTGGCTGATTTCAGAATACTACTATGCCGGAGTAGCCTGGTATCAGAAGGAAGTGGAGATTCCGGAAGACTGGAGCGGTAAAAATATTGAGTTATTCCTCGAACGCTGTCATTGGGAAACTCAGGTATGGATAAACGATCAGTACATCGGATCGCAGAATACATTGGGTGTTCCTCATAGGTATCAACTGGGCCCATCCCTACATCCGGGGAAAAACAGAATAAGTATCTGTGTCGATAACCGTGTGAAAGACATAAAGGTAGGTGACGATGCCCATAGTATAAGCGACAATACCCAAAGCAACTGGAACGGGATTGTGGGAGACATGAAACTGATTCAGAAAGATGTTGTTGCCATATCTAATGTGCAGATATTCCCGGATGTAAAAAACAAAACTGCCAGACTGGAAATAGAACTGAATAATACATCAGGAAGTAGCCAAAAGGGAAGGTTTAAAATCCGTGCCATCAGTACCAATGGTGAGTCTACACAACAGGTCCCAGCGATAAAAGCTGAATTTTCTATTGATTCTGAAAAGGACATAATAGAAGTTACTTACCCGATGGGGGATCAAGCCCGATTATGGGATGAATTCGAGCCCAATCTATACGAATTATCAGTGGAGCTAGCTTCAGATGCAGGCAAAGATTTGTGGCAGGGAAATTTTGGTATGCGTGATTTTCATGTGGAGGATAAAGCCTTTGTAAATAACGGTAGGCCAGTATTCCTGAGAGGAACTCTGGAATGTGCTATTTTCCCAAAAACCGGATATCCTCCTACGGATCCGGCTTCCTGGGAACGCATTATAAAGGTTTGTAAAGAACATGGATTAAATCACATCCGTTTTCACTCCTGGTGTCCGCCAGAAGGTGCATTCGAGGCCGCCGACAAGCTTGGCTTTTATTATCAGGTTGAAGCATCAGCCTGGGTAACAGATCTCGGTGCAGGAGGAGCTATAGATCAATGGCTATACGACGAAAGTGAAAGAATGGTAGCTGAGTACGGAAACCATCCTTCCTTCTGTCTGATGCTCCATGGCAATGAACCGCATGGAGATCACCACCTAGAGTACTTAACTAATTTCGTGAAATACTGGAAAGCTAAAGATCCACGTAGAGTGTACACCTCAGGTGCAGGATATCCTGTCATTCCTGAAAATGATTATCACAACATTTATCATGGAGCTCGCATTCAAGGATGGAACCAGAATCTAAGCAGTATAATCAACAAAGAACCACCACGCTCTGATTACGATTGGCAAAAGAAAACTGATCTCTTGGATGCCCCTACTGTAAGCCATGAAATTGGTCAGTGGTGCGTCTATCCCAACTTTAAAGAGATGTCAAAATATGATGGAGTATTAAAAGCCACCAACTTTGAGATTTTTCAAAAGAGTCTCGAAGCACATGGCCTGCTTCACCTGG
>CAYUNU010000486.1:0-2917 GCA_964446195.1 uncultured Porphyromonadaceae bacterium
GTCACCACCAATAGGAATTAAATAGTCAACACCCAGCCATTCGAGGTTTTTAATAACTTCAGGAGTGAGGTCATTAAATTCCTTGTCATAAGTGTCCTGTAGGTGAGCAGGCACAGTTGCCTTTGGCATATGGCTTGGGCGAGTTCTTGAACTGTGAAGGAAGGTTCCACCTGTTCTACCGGCGCGGTTTACTACCTCTTCGGTAAGGAATATAAAGTTTATTGAATTATCATGTTTCTTATCTCTGATCATCTCGGTAATACCTGCCCATCCTCTTCTCAGGCCGATTACCTGGTATCCTTCACGGATAGCTCTGATTGTTACTGCACGAATCGCCGGATTTAGTCCTGGTACATCTCCTCCGCCTGTAAGGATTGCTATGGTTCCTCTTTTTCCTGATGCCATGTTTATTTTGGTTTAATGGATTAATAATCAGCTTTTAACAATAAAGCAGGATTGTCTTATTTTGTAAAAGCCCCACAAAAATATAAAAAACCATATGAGTTTCCTGTTTTTTTATCAGGAAACTAAAACTCTACTTCCCCACATTGGCTTTTTTGTTACATTTACTTTTTAAACCTTATTAAAGAAAATGAGATGAAAAAGATATTGGTATTCGGTTTATTTCTTTTTAGCATAATTATGGCAGGAGCCAATGCACAGGAAAGAGATTCTACCGGGTTGTTGGAAAAAGACACGGTGAAGGTTTATACTTTTGAGATGAAAAGGCAGGTTGATAAGGCATTGTGGATGCTAACTCAAAGGGCTTTTGATGAGTCTGAAGAGTGGGGAGCGGACATGATTCTCATCCATATGAACACCTATGGTGGTTTGGTGGATATGGCAGATTCCATCAGAACTAAAATACTAAATTATGATAAGCCTGTTTGGGTTTTTATTGATAATAACGCTGCATCTGCGGGTGCTTTGATTAGTATTAGTTGTGATAGCATATACATGCGGCCTGGGGGGAATATTGGCGCTGCCACTGTTGTGAATCAAACAGGAGAGGTTGTACCTGATAAGTTTCAATCTTACATGCGTTCCACAATGCGTTCTACTGCGGAGGCTCAGGGTAAAGACACCATTTTTATTAATGGAGAATGGGAGTACACCTGGAGAAGGAATCCGAAGATTGCAGAAGCTATGGTTGACCCATCAATTTTCGTTGCTTCTGTGTCCGATACGGGTAAGGTGCTGACCTTTACTACTCAGGAGGCAATTAATTGGGCTTTCTGTGAAGGAGAGGCTGAAAATATTGACGAGGTAATTACTAATTCGGGGATCAGTAATTATGAAATGAAGGAATATAAGGCCAGTCCGATTGAGAAGTTTTTGCACCTTTTACTGAGTCCGGGTTTACAAGGGATATTAATACTACTGATTATCGGAGGTATTTATTTCGAGTTACAGTCTCCGGGTATTGGTTTCCCTTTATTGGCATCCATTATTGGAGCTTTGTTATATTTTGCACCATTATATCTGGAAGGCCTTGCCGAGCATTGGGAGGTCTTGGTTTTTGTTGCCGGGGTAGGTTTGTTAGTAGTAGAGATGTTTGCTATTCCAGGCTTTGGTATTGCAGGTATTGGAGGGATTATGCTAATGGTTATTGGCCTGTCCTTGAGTTTGGTTGATAATGTATTATTTGATTTCACGAATGTTCCTTTCATTGAGATATTCAGGGCATTCACCTTTGTGATATTTGTTTTCTTCTTGTCCTTGGTAATATCAATTTGGGCAGGGTCGAAGCTTCTCACTTCTGCACCTCTGAGTTTTCTTGCCTTGAAGGCCGACCAGAAAAGTTCAGAAGGATATGTTAGCTCCGATTCAGATACTATTGATCTGATTGGCAAGGAAGGTGAAGCATATTCTGTTCTCAGGCCATCAGGGAAAGTTATTATTGAGGGCACAGTTTATGATGCTATTGCCGAGACTTCATGGATTGAAAAAGGGACAAGAGTTAAAGTTGTTCGAAGAGAAACCACACAAATATATGTTAGTAAAGTTTGATGGGCTCAAAATTTCAGATCAGGGATTTTTGTCAGGATGACTATAATGCTCTTCTTGGGTTATGGAATGCGACTGGTTTGGGTGGAGAAGAGAGGTGTGATGACAGGATTGTTATTCAGTCAACTATAGAAGCCGGAGGTCGTCTATTCGTTATGTATAAAGAAGACAGGCTTATAGGCTCTTCCTGGCTTAGTCATGATCATCGTCGGATGTATATTCATCATTTTGCTATTCATCCTGATTTTCAAGGGAGGGGTTTAAGTAAGATCCTACTGGAAAAATCTTTGGAATGTTGCAGCTTGCTCGGTTTGCAGGTTAAGCTGGAGGTACATAAAGAAAACCACAGTGCTATAAATTTATACAAGAGTTATGGTTTTGATGATCTGGAAGGGTACAAGGTGTTGATAATGCGCGATATAGCAAAGAAAAAACCCTGACTAATGGCCAGGGTTTTTAACTTTATGTTTTGGTAGCTTAGTATCTTTTTTCTTTGATACGCGCTTTTTTGCCTGTCAAAGCTCTTAGATAGAATAAACGTGCACGGCGAACGCGTCCGTATTTGTTTATTTCGATCTTGCTAATGAAGGGTGAATTAACAGGAAATATTCTTTCCACGCCAACATTGCCCGACATTTTTCTTACGGTGAAAGTTTCAGTAACCCCTGAACCACGACGCTGAATAACAACGCCCCTGTACATTTGAATTCTTTCTTTTTCGCCTTCTTTGATCTTATAGTGTACAGTTACTGTATCACCTGCCTTAAATTTTGGGAACTCGTTATTAACCTCAAATTCCTTTTCCGCAACCTTGATTAAGTCCATTTTGGGTACTCTTTATTTGTTCAAAAATTGGCTGCAATATTAGTAAAAAAAATCCATATATTGAAATGGAACAGCCAAGATTTGT
>CAYUNU010000487.1:0-2915 GCA_964446195.1 uncultured Porphyromonadaceae bacterium
TATTAAGACAGTACCTTGGCTAAGATCAGTTACGGAAAACACAAAACCTTAAACCAAAAATCTACTTAAGAGTCTTTAAACTTTGAATCATAAGTAGAGGATCATCAGATGAAAAAACGGTATTCCCGGCTACCAGAACTGTCACTCCGGCATCAACCAGACTTTGGGCATTACCGAGAGTTACTCCCCCATCAACTTCGATATCGAAGCGAAGGGAGTGCTTCTTTTTAAGCTCATTTAGTTTCCTGATCTTATCCAAGGACCCTGGAATGAATTTCTGAGCACCAAAACCAGGGTTTACCGACATAATAAGCACCATATCAAGATCTGGAAGAATTTCTTCAAGACAGCTCACCGGAGTATGTGGATTAAGACTCACTCCTGCTTTCATCCCAAGCTCTTTGATATGTTGAATAGTTCGGTGAAGATGTGTACAAGTTTCGTAATGCACAGTAAGAATATCGGCGCCCAGATCCTTAAAGTGTTGAATATATCTATCAGGATCAATTATCATCAGATGAACATCGAGAGGCTTTTTTGCCAAGCGTTTTATAGCCTTAATAACCGGAGTCCCCACCGACAAATTAGGTACAAAAACGCCATCCATTACATCCACATGAAACCAATCAGCCTCACTACTATTAATCATTTCGATATCTCTCTCGAGATTTCCAAAATCAGCAGCCAGAAGAGATGGGGAAAGTTTGTGGGTCATAGCTTGTTAATTGTTAATTGTTAATTGTTAATTGCAAATTACTTAATTTCAACATTTTGCGCATTACTCTCCCCGGACATATGCCTCCAGGTAACTATACCTCTCTGTTAATTGGCCATTTTCTGTTATGGTTGCTCTTTCGATAACACCATCAGGGTCGTCACCTATCAGTTTTGGGAGAATTTCCTTTATTAAAACTCCTGAGAACTCCTCAGATGCATCCCTCGGCAATTCACCGGGAAGGTTGTCTACAGTCATCATTGTGATAGGCGTAGAAAGATCGAATGGATCAACTTCCTTTCTTGTACGTGGGTCGTATCCATAAAATGGATCAGCAATCGTGCTTGCTTTGATTGTGCTTGGAACAGAGCCATTTATATCACAACTAATATCGGCAATCATCCTGATTCTAAAATCAGGAGAAGTCATTTCATCTATCTCAAACATCCGGGGAGAATCAGGATCCCAGTAATGGGCTGCGATATATATATCTGTGCAGGCTGAGTATGGGGCAAAGCATGATTTATACTCTTTCGGATTCTCAAAAAAGTGATTTAAGTCAAACTTCTTACCATCGATATGTTCGGCATAATGTTCCGGGTCGATTCTGCAAAAAACTGCTTCGTCAAATTCACTCCCCAGATATTCTTGTGGAGTAAGCTCTTTTATTCCCAAGGCCTTCATTGTTTCCATTGCGCCCAAGGCTACACGGCCCCCTCCACTTATCAATATCTTTCTATTCTTCAGACTTACAAGCTTAAGCTGTTCATCCATTTCCTTTCGGTTATGACATTTGTGTGCTGGTTTCAGAGAATACATTCCTGATTTTTCGCCCCAGCCTCTCAGGCTATTATAGGCCCCCACTACCCCTGCCCATCTTCCAAAAGCAATAAGCCTGATCCCCTCATTATTAGTAAAATACTCATAATCGAGCAAGCGAATCCTCTTAGCCAGGATTGCTCTGAGGAGATCTCTGTTGTAAGTCTGTTCCTTAGCTACATGAGCAAAGAAAAGATAAGTCTTTTCAGGGATCAGGCACGGTATATCCACCTCTTTCACTCCGATAAGTATCTCGCAATCTGACAGATTGTCCTGCAGAACAATACCTTTTTCAAGATATTCACTATCCTCATAGCAACGCAATTCAGAAGGCTGCACCACCAATATAACACCCCGATTTTGCTCAAGAAATTCGAGGGCTCTACTTGGTGGGAGAGCTACTCTTCTATCAGGTGGCGTTTTCGTCTCTTTAAGGATTCCTATTTTAATTTTTTTTGGCACGATTTTGGGGTATAAATTTGATGCATGAAAGTAGGAAAAATTCAGCAAAGATTTTACCTATCTTTGTGCTCTTATTGGGGCTGTTCTGGTATTGACAGCAGGATGAACTGGTAAGTAAGCATGTCGAGCAATGTTACTACTCTCGTTAAACAGGTGTGCAAATTTATAATTGGCGAAAATAACTACGCTCTCGCTGCGTAACCGAATCACAGTAGGTTAGCTTTATTCCGGTACTAGGTATTGGAACGAGACATCACTCAGGAGGTCACGCCCTGACCCATTCTGATTACGTGGTGCAAGCAATTCGGGGCTAGTCATTTTCAAGGTCTGGGGAAATGATGAAGCTAAAAGATCTAAGGTTAAGATTGGTTGCCTTCTGGCGGTCTTAATTCGAAAACTTAAAGAAGGATAAACATGTAGAAAGCTTATGGGTTTCTTGTTTGGACGCGGGTTCGATTCCCGCCAGCTCCACTTTGAGTCCCAAATATTGATTACAGAACCTCGACCACCATCGGGGTTTTGTTGTATTGGTTACCCCCAACCGATTTTCGAACCCCCGTTTTCATCAATGTTTATAGCTCTTTCAATGGTTTGGTACCGAATATTCCCGTTTATTAGACCCAAAATAATGATCTATATATATTAACCTGTGTAATAGGGATTATCGCAAGATTCTGTTGGACTATTTCCGACCAACTTTTTCAGGAAATTAGAAAGTCCAACAAAAGTCCAACAACATCCCTGTAACTATCTGAATTTTTGATGTATGTCCCACTTAAAATATATGATAATGAGTACTACAGTAAAATTTGGATTCTTCCTAAAGACAAGAACTAATTCAATGAATGAACAACCTATTGTTATGACCATCAATTCAGGTTATGACAGAACCCAATTGTTTACGGGTATTTGGATTAAC
>CAYUNU010000488.1:0-2911 GCA_964446195.1 uncultured Porphyromonadaceae bacterium
AAATTGGCTTTGAGATATAATTATACAAAAAATCAGTCATGGCGTCCTACTAACGGAAATTCAAATAATGCCGGTTTCCGTAACAGAGCGATGGATCGTATTTCTCAATATTCTATGGCTTTCTCAAATTCAATTTTTTCGATGGATAATATTGTAAATTCGATTTCTTTGGATTTAAACAGCCGGGTTTCAGAAAAAGTCTCTAATCAATTCTTGGCCACCTATACATCTATGAATGATGTTCGTGGTTCCAACTCTGATAAGTTCCCATTTATTGATATTATGAATGGTGTAAATCCTGATGGAAGCCAGATCTTAGAGCCTTACATTTCTGCTGGTTATGAATTGTTTACCTGGAACAATGGTGTAAATAACAATATCTTTAATGTCATCGATAATGCAACTTTTTACCTGGGTAGTCACAAAGTTACTGCAGGTGCAAGTTTTGAACACCAGATGGCAAACAACTCATACATGAGAAACGGTACTGGTTATTATCGTTATGCCAGTATTGAGGATTTCCTTAATCAGGCTGCACCAAGAGACTTTGCCTTAACTTACGGTTACGACGGTGAATTGAGTCCGGCTGCAGAGGTTGCATTTAACCAGATTGGTTTATTTGCTCAGGATGAATGGACAGTTTCTTCTGATTTCAAATTAACCTATGGCATTCGTGCCGATTACATGAAATATGTAGATAACGTCATCACAAATAAGGCAATTTATGATCTGGACTTTGGTGGCAGACATATTGATACTGGTGAATGGCCTACAGCAAAAGTTCAAATATCTCCAAGAGTTGGATTCACATGGGATGTAATAGGAGACCAAACACTGAAACTACGTGGAGGAACTGGTCTGTTTGCAGGAAGATTACCACTGGTATTCTTTACAAATATGCCTACAAACAGTGGTATGGTACAGGGTAGTTATGCTGCTGTTACCAGATATGATTCAGATGGTAACCCAACAAACGTAGATCCTGTTTTAGCGGATTTGGCCGGAAAAATGATTACTGATGTAGATGAAATGATCAGTACACTTGGTTTGCCAAATACAATTACTCCTGAGGATGGTGTTTTACCTCGTGATATAAATGGAATTGATCCTGATTTTAAAATGCCACAGGTTTGGAAATCTTCACTGGCTTTAGATTTTAACGTTCCTGTTTCATTCCCAATGACAGTTTCCGTAGAAGGTATTTACACAAAAACCATGAATGGTGTAATGCTTAAAAACTATAACCTGATGGAACCCGATGCTAGCTGGGAGACTTTTAGTGGACCAGATGACAGATATATTTATCCTGATGATATTGAATATACTTCATTGAACGCTTACATATTGTCAAATAACAGCGAAGGTTGGGGCGCTATTGGAAACATCACCCTTACTGCAGAGCCAGTGGAAAACATGAGCTTAATGGCTGCCTATACTGTTAGTGAAGGAAAAGAAATTACTGGAATGCCTGGTAGTGCTGCCTATTCTGCTTATAGCGGTTTGGTTGCTATTAACGGACCACATTTACCAACGATTATGCGTTCCCAGTATATTGTTCCTAGCAAAGCAATTGCTTCTTTGGGATACAGAATTCCTTACCTGAATAATCATATGGCAACATCAATTAACTTGTTTTACTCAGGATACTCGCTGTATGATTATAGCTATACCTATGAAAACGATATGAATGGTGATGGTCATGCTACTGATTTGATTTATATACCAGAGGCAAAAGGTGATATTAAATTTGTAACCCCGGCTGATGAAGATGCATTTTTTGCCTACATGGAGCAGGATAAATATCTTTCTGCTAATAAAGGTGGATATGCTGAAGCAAACGCTGCAAGATCACCATGGGTAAATCAACTTGATTTACGTTTTGCTCAGGACATCAGTGTTAAAGCAGGTAACTCAAATAATACCTTGCAGTTTACACTCGACTTCCTGAATTTTGGTAACCTGCTAAACAGTGAATGGGGTGTTAGCAAGTATATGCAAAACAATGGCCAGATATTAAGGTATGAAGGATCTGATGCTAGCAATGTGCCAAGTTTCTCAATGGCTACAGACAGTGATGGCAATTATTTGACAGACTCATACTCTACATATTTTAACTATAATCAGTGCTGGTTCTTACAGGTTGGTGTTCGTTATATCTTTAACTAAAACATAATTTTGTATTAATTAACACGAAAGTTGACGGATATAATAAAATAAAAATTCGTTTTTGAATAAATTTAGGGGCTGTCTCATTTGGGTCAGCCCCTTTATTAATAATTTAGGCCTGGATTAGTGTAGTTGTTTTTATTCATTAAATTAGTGTCAGAGTTGTGAAAAATAAATTATTACTTTCTACTTTTCTTATTTCCTGCCTTCTCTTATTTTCTTGTTCAAGAGACACAGCTAATAATCAAACCGACAAGCCCTATGTTGTTATTCTGTCAATTGATGGTTGTCGATGGGATTATCCTGATATCCATGAAATGCCAAACCTGGATAGAATAGGCCAGCAGGGTGTGAAAGCTGATGCCATAATACCGTCTTACCCCACCAAAACCTTCCCAAACCACTATACTATGGCAACCGGACTGTACCCCGATCATCATGGAATTGTATCTAACAATTTCTACGATCCTGATACAGATAGGTTTTTCACTATGGGTAATCGTGATTATGTCAGGGATTCTTCTTTCTGGGGTGGCGAGCCAATATGGGCCACTGCTGAAAAGCAGGGAATGAAAACAGCTTCCTTTTTTTGGGTGGGGACAGAAACAAACTCATCCTATCGTCCCTCAATCAGGAAATATTTTGATGATGAAATCCCCTTTGAGACAAGAGTTGATTCAGCGGTTTCATGGCTATACTTGCCTGAAGAGACAAGGCCTCATCTTATAATGTTTTATTTTGAAGA
>CAYUNU010000489.1:0-2907 GCA_964446195.1 uncultured Porphyromonadaceae bacterium
ATGGTATTAACCTTTTCCCTATAATCAGCATCCGAATCAAGAATTGTTCTTATTGCAAGCCCGGCGTCTTTCCCATGTCCCTTAATTACTCCTGATATAAGATTAGCACATACAACAGGATCTCTCTCCTCCCTGTACAATTTTTCCAATGCCGCAATATTCTCTCTCAGCCAAACCGTATCTGAATATCTGGCAACATGATATGATGAATAAATCATTCCAACCGTACTTGTCCCCGACTCCATGATTTCCAACACATTACTATTCCCTTGAGGTAGCGTTATGCCTCTCATTCCAAATCTAAGTATTCCCTGCGCCTGTCCTTCAGTCTCTTGAAGATCTACAACCTGTTGGGATAACCACTTCAAATTATCCTGAGTTCCTGTCTTGCCTAAGGCATCAAACAGCATCCCTCTCACCAGCTTAACCGTATCCTTTTCCAATGCCGACATTATATGTGGCACAGCACCGGGGTGATACGACTGGCCAAGGGCAAATGCTGCAGCGATGCGTATACCGTCCATTTTAGAATCCAGTGATAGCGCAATGCTATCATTCAGGGAGATAGCCTGGACACTACCGAAACACATCAATGCCTCACCCCGGTAATTGAGATTAGAATCCCTCAGATAAGTAAGGAGACTCAAGGAATCCCGTTGGTCAGCCAGATCATGAATTTTGCGTATCTCTGGATCAGAAAATTTATTCAGTCCTCTTTGAGAATAAGCCTCTCCTAAATTCCCAAAAACAAATAATAGAATGCTAACAGCAAGAGCCAATTCGGGCTTAATAAACTTCCATTTCATCGTCAAATACTAATTTTGTTTAATCTCCATCGCATTATAAAAAGTCTCAAGAATATTTGAACGAATATTCAGGTCATATAACTTACTATTCTCCCTCGTTGGATAGACACGATTGGACAGGAAGACGTACAAAAGGCCTGTTGCGGGGTCAGCCCAGACGAGTGTTCCTGTGTAACCCGAGTGGCCGAAGCTGGACGAGCTAACGCTGTGGGCAGGATAAGCCTGAGCAATTTCAACCGTATCATTTCTCACCAAGGGCTTATCAAAACCCAGTCCACGCCGGTTGTCTTCTTCACAGTACTGACAACGTGTAAACTCTTTCATAGCTTCTTCCGACAGAAATCTTTCACCTCCGAACTTGCCGCCCCAGAGATACATCTGGTGTAGCTTAGCAAGATCCTCAGCAGTAGAAAATAAACCGGCATTACCGGAAACGCCCCCCATCATTGCCGCTCCTTCATCATGTACATAGCCTCTTAGCTGCTCCATCCTGAAGAAATCATCATCTTCGGTAGGCACAATCCGCTCCTTCGGGAACCAACTTAAGGGATTGTAAACAAGAGTCCAGGCACCAAGAGGTCGGTAGAATTCATTGTACAAATAATCTTCATATTTCCTTCCACTTATACTCTCGATCATTTCGGGATAGATATAGGATAGGAGGCCAGAGTAAACATATTTCTTTTCTTTCAGCAGAGGAGACTTTTCAATCTCCTCGTAGATAGTCTTCTTATACTTATTCTTAACCCACAATTCTTCGGATACTCTATCTGAAAAGCGTCTTGAAGAATCAGGCTTTATATCTCCCCTCTTCAATGGCCCCTGCTTCAGCTTAGCTTCCTTATAATATGGGATCCAAGCCGCAAGTTGTGCATAATGAGCAAGGCCTTCTCTCAGCGTAAGACTTTCTTTATTAGTACCTTTAAACCTGGGCCAGTAAGCCGAAAATGGTACATCAAGATCTATTTTACCCTCATCATAAAAACGAATTATTGGAGGTAGTGGGCCTGTCACTTTGGTTACGGAAGCAAGGTCATAAATATCAGAGAAGTGAACAGGCTGCTTATTGTCATAAGTGTGATACCCATATGATTCATGAAAAAAAACCTTTCCATTTCTGGCAGCGAACACTTCACAACCCGGATAAGCAGCAGAATCTATTCCTGATTGACAAATGGAATCAATTTTTTTTTTCAGGAAATCACCATCCAAACCTACCTCTTCTGGTTTAACATATGAAAATCTTATCCCTCCTTCTACTTCAACACCATCCCCCGCCTTGAAAAATTCATTTACATCAACCGGTAACAAACCATCTGCGCCAATTCCCCCAAAAATAAGCTGAGCAGCAAAATCCTGCGCCAGGTAATTGTCGTAATAGGCACATATCAGCCCTGCTGATTTTTGGATATCAGGAATAATTCCAAGAGCATAAGGATTGCCAAATACACTTATGATCGTTTTTTGGCGATTCACAATTTTCTTTAGAAAAGCAATCTGGGTCGGAGTTAGACCAAAATTTTTAGCCGACCTCATATCCATGTTATGCACGCCAATAATAAGCAAATCATACTTTTCCAAATCTAAAAGGAGAGAGTCAAAATCAGCTAATCCAGCATCTCTGTCAATTGAAAAAGGGTCTATTCTGGTATATCTCTCCAGTCGTGCCTGGAAACTGTTTGTTCGATCCCTACCCAGACAAAGGGATGCAATCTTCATTGATTCAAGATTCTTTACAGGGATTATCTCATCATCATTTCGGAGAACAGTCAGAGAGGCCATTGTCAGTTCCCTCCTTAAAACCTCGGCTGACACAGGAAACATCTTTTCTGTAATATTTTCAGTTGAGATTTCAGCAAAATGGGACAATCCCACATCGAATTTAGCTCCCAGGATTTTTTTACATCTGGATGAAACTTCTTTTTCAGAAATTCTACCTTCCTCAACTGCCTGATAGATAGCATCTATTGCTGTTTTAACATCCTCAACATAAACAAGGATATCATTCCCAGCTAAAAATGCCCTCACCTCCAGTTCCCCAGGTTTAAAATGATCTGCCACTCCTTTCATATTCAAGGCATCAGTAACTACCAAACCTTTG
>CAYUNU010000490.1:0-2894 GCA_964446195.1 uncultured Porphyromonadaceae bacterium
GGCTTGTAAGCTTCACCTCCATCCTCATCAGGAAGAACAATTAATTCACTTACCGGATAGGGTATATCCCAACCATCCGAGGTCCTAACCTCAACAAGCTTGTCCTGCAATAATTTTACGACTCTACCCTCTCCAACATCGTTTAAAAACCTAACCTTATCGCCTATCTTTATTTTCATATCTTTTAGAATCTTATAAAATCGTTCAAAGTTAGCTATTTTTGCCATTCGACTCGTGCACATGAAAGATACATCAAACATTGATATTAAAGACTATTTTTACGGTCTGCCTGATAGCCGGATAGCAAAAAAACCACTGGGAAAAAGAGATCAAAGTAAATTGCTATTATACAGTAAAGGTGAAATCACAAGCCTACCTTTTTCTAAAATAACTGACATCTTACCAAAAAACTGTCTCCTGGTAAGAAACAATACGAGAGTGATCCAGGCCAGATTGAACTTCAGAAAAAAAACAGGAGCCAATATCGAAATATTCTGTCTCGAGCCCATTACACCAAAATCATATGAATTAAATTTCGCAGCATGCGGACCCGTTGAATGGATTTGCATGATTGGGAACGCAAAAAAATGGAAAAGCGGCCCCCTTGAGCAGGAAATTAAAACAAGCGAAGGCAAAATAATTCTTAAAGCTTTGATGGTTGAACAAATTGCTAACCAATTCCTTATAAAGTTTGAATGGAATAATGAAAACATTAGCTTTGCCGATATACTGGAGAGCGCAGGCTCAACTCCCATACCTCCATATTTAAATCGAAAAGCTAAGGAGGAAGATAAACAATGGTACCAGACAGTTTATGCCCAACTTAATGGATCAGTAGCAGCTCCAACAGCCGGGCTCCATTTTACAGATGAAGTATTTGGATCATTGAGGGATAAAGGAATCAAAATTGAAGAAGTTACTCTTCACGTAGGTGCCGGAACTTTCCGGCCTGTCCAATCAGAAAAAATCGCCGATCACCAAATGCATGTTGAAGCTCTTATTGTTAGCAAATCAAGCATTCAAAACTTGATCAGTCATTTGGATACTGGGATAACTGCTATAGGGACCACCTCACTCAGAACTCTTGAGAGCCTTTTTTGGCTTGGTAAAAAGATTATAGAAAACACTAATCTCAATGATAATCTAAACATAGAGCAGTGGGAGCCCTATCAAGATAATAAGGAAATATCCAGCATGAAGAGCCTAAGCGCCATCCTTTCTTACATGGATAAAAAGAATCTGAAAAATCTGGAGTTTTCAACCCGCTTAATTATAGTTCCAGGATATAAATTCAGACTAGTTAAAAAGCTTATAACCAACTTCCATCAGCCGGGGAGTACTTTGCTCTTACTGGTTGCTGCTTTCATAGGAGAAGACTGGAGGTCGGTTTACAATTATGCTTTAGAAAATGATTTTAGATTCCTTAGCTACGGCGACAGCTCAATACTCGAAATAAACAATCAAAAATAACATACAGTGATACCCGACCCAAATTATTACCCATCCAGTTCCTCTGAAACCTATTGGCTGCCAATCTCTAAAAAGGAAATGGATAGAAGAGGCTGGGACGAAGTTGATGTTGTATTATTTTCAGGTGACGCTTATGTTGATCATCCTGCCTTTGGGGCTGCAGTCATTGGCAGAGTGCTAGAAAACCTGGGCTTAAAAGTTGCTATAGTTCCTCAGCCAAATTGGAAAGATGATTTGCGGGATTTCAAAAAGATGGGTAAGCCCCGTCTGTTTTTTGGGATAACGGCCGGAAATATGGATTCGATGGTAAACCATTATACCGCAAACAAGAGATTAAGGAGCAACGATCCGTATACTCCAGGTGATAAAGCCGGTTTTAGACCTGATAGAGCCTTAAGTGTTTATGCTTCTATTGTGAGAAAACTGTTTCCCGAGAGCTTAATAATTGCTGGAGGAATTGAAGCAAGTCTGAGACGTCTGAGCCATTATGATTACTGGGACGACAAATTACACCCGTCTGTTCTGGCTGATAAAAATATCGATTATCTGGTTTATGGAAATGGAGAACAATGCATCAGGGAAATTGCATTGAACCTAACTCAAGGAAAAACAAGCAATAGTTTACGTGATATTCCTCAAATAGCATACCTAATCAATAAGAAAGAAGATATTCCTGATTTCATTAAGGCCGAAACAGTGCCCTTAAAATCACATTCTGAGTGCCTGAAAAGCAAGAAAAGTTTTGCCCAAAACTTTAGAATAATAGAGGAAACATCAAATATGATGTCGGCCCCAAGGCTGATCCAGGAAGTGGAATATGGAACAGTAGTGGTTAACCCTTCCTATCCTACTACAACTACCGAAGACTTAGATTCAATACATAATCTACCTTTTACACGCTTACCCCATCCCAGGTATTGGAAAAAACCTCTGATCCCAGCCTTTGAGATGATTAGATTCTCAATAAATATTCATAGAGGTTGCTTTGGAGGTTGCGCGTTTTGTACTATATCTGCCCATCAGGGTAAATTTATACAAAGTCGGTCTGAAAATTCAGTAGTTAAGGAAGCTATTGAAGTAAGTCAAATGCCAGGTTTCAGAGGATATATTTCCGATCTGGGTGGCCCTTCAGCAAATATGTATCAAATGGCAGGCATTAGATTAGGACCTTGCATGAAATGTAAAAGACCCTCGTGTATTGATCCTGATATTTGTCCAAACCTAAATACCGACCACACCCCCTTAATAAACCTCTATAACAGAGTTAGAAAACTACCAGGCATAAAAAAAGCATTTGTTGGATCAGGGATAAGATATGACCTATTTGTTTCAGAAAACCAAAAGAAGCATTCTAGTCACGAGAAATATCCCGAACAAATAATCAGGCATCATGTTTCGGGTAGATTGAAAGTTGCCCCTGAACA
>CAYUNU010000491.1:0-736 GCA_964446195.1 uncultured Porphyromonadaceae bacterium
GTCATTGCTGTTACTATAAGAGCTATACTACTCATCAGGAACAGACGTTTAGCATTGTATTGTTGTTCGGTCATAATAATTGGTTTAGTTTGTTTATTATGTTAGTAATAAGAAAGGCTAAAATTAGCAGAAATTGGCAGATTATAAAATAATTCTAAGGAGCTATAAGGTGTTAAATGGCTTATATTTTTTGTAATTTTGGGGACTATCTTGGCCCGAGTGGTCAATAAATCTAGGCTATAAATAAAAAAACTTTACGAAATGGCACGACCAGTAACTTTATTTACGGGACAATGGGCAGACTTGTCTTTTGAAACCATATGTGAAAAAATCAGAGAATTTGGGTATGACGGGGCTGAGTTGGCCTGTTGGGGGGATCATTTTGAGGTCAACAAGGCAAACCAGTCGTATTGTGATGAGAGGCGGGAGATTTTATCGAGGTACGGTTTAAACACCTGGTCGATTTCCAATCATCTCGTTGGTCAGGCTGTATGTGATAATATTGATATGAGGCACAAAGCTATTCTTCCTGAATATATATGGGGCGATGGTGATCCTGAGGGTGTCAGGCAGCGTGCGGCTGAGGAGATGGTTAAAACCGGAGAGGCAGCCAAGCGGTTGGGTGTTAGTGTTGTAAATGGTTTTACCGGCAGTTCTATCTGGCATTTACTCTACTCTTTTCCTTCTGTTCCTGCGGAGATGATTGAGGAGGGGTATGAAGATTTTGCACGTCGAT
>CAYUNU010000491.1:749-2880 GCA_964446195.1 uncultured Porphyromonadaceae bacterium
AGCCAATAATGGATGAGTATAAGTCGCTGGGCATACGCTTTGCGCTGGAGATTCACCCAACAGAGATTGCTTTTGATAATGTCACTGCTGAAAGAGCTCTGAAGGCACTTGATTATCATCCGTCTTTTGGCTTCAATTATGACCCCAGTCATCTTGGCTATCAGGGGGTTGATTATGTTGATACTATTTACAAGTTCTCAGACAGGATTTTCCATGTCCACATGAAAGATGTGGGCTGGTCGCCTTTCCCAACGGCAGCCGGTGTGTTTGGAGGCAATCTTGATTTTGGCGACAGGCGGCGTTATTGGGATTTCCGTAGTTTGGGTCATGGAAACATCGATTTCGAAGAGATCATACGCGCATTGAACCGTATACAGTACAAAGGGCCTCTATCTGTTGAATGGGAAGACAGCGGGATGGATCGCGAGCATGGAGCAGCCGAAGCTTGCGAGTTTGTTCGCAACGCTGATTTTCCACCGAGTGATATAGCTTTCGACGCAGCCTTCGAGTAGGGGATTACAATTCCCTTATCCAGATATTTCTGAATTTCACGGGGTTACCATGATCCTGCAAAAGCAAGGGCATTTTTTCGGGATGGGCTGAGTATTCGGGATAGCCTGCATAAACAGAGGGTCCTTTAAGCTCAAAATGATCCTGGATTAATACGCCATTATGAAAAACAGTGAAGCTGGCCGGAGAGATAAGGCTTCCGTCCTCATTAAACTGAGGAGCATGAAAAACAATATCGTACACCTGCCATTTGCCTGGTTTGCGTGAGGCATTGACCAAAGGAGCTGATTGTTTATATATTGATCCGGCCTGGCCATTGTAATATGTTTCATTCTCATAGGAATCCAGAACCTGCACTTCATATAAGGTTTGAAGATATACTCCTGAGTTTCCGCGTCCCTGACCGTCGCCCATAACTTTTCGTGGTGTTTTCCACTCAACATGGAGCTGGCAATCGCCAAATTCCTGACGGGTAACAACATTACCTGTTTGGCTGGTGGTCATTGTGCGGCATGATGTTTTCCATCCGGCGGGTTCTCCATTTCTGTTGGACCAGTTTTCTATGTCCTTAGCTTTCTTGAATAGGATAATCGCGTCGGAAGGAGCTTTCCTCCATTTACTTCCTTCGATAACAGGAGGCTTTCGGCTCCAGTCTTCAGTCAATTTGGGATCCTGTCCCTTGAGAATCAATGGTATGGCAAAAAGAGCCAAGGTAAAAATAGCGAATTTTTTAAGCATAAAAATCAATCTTAAAGTTTGGGTATTCCCCAAGGTTTACGATATTCCGGCATTAGAAGTTCATTGGCTGAGCTCTCTTTGAATTGTCTGGTTTCGGCATTCCAGTGAATAGTCTCACCTGTTCTGTAAGAGATATTCCCCATATGAGCTACACGTGCCACATTCCTTCCAATTTCAGCTGAGCAGTTTGTTTCTCTGTCGCGTGATTTCACTGCATCAAGGAAATTCCTGATGTGCAGCCCCAGGTCTTGGCCTGTTTGCGGCTGTTTGGCTACTGCTTCGATCACCGGGGTGCCGTTAAGTATTTCCGGAAAGACCTCCCAACCATTTCTGCTGGCCACCATTTTTCCATTTTCACCATGGAACACCAGACCGTGATTCAGTCCATACGCATTAGTTGTCTTTCCAAAATCATTATTCCACACTACTTTCAGGTCACCGAAGCGGTAATTAGCTGTGAGGGTGTCGGGTGTTTCCATAGCATGATCAGGATAAACGAAGTTTCCTCCCTCTGACACTATTTCCTGAGGGTTTGCTACCTTCATCATCATCATAGCCATATCCAGGAGGTGCACACCCCAGTCGGTCATTTTTCCTCCTGCATAATCCCAGAACCACCTGAAGTTATAGTGAAAACGATTGGCATTAAAGGGCCTTAATGGTGCTGGTCCGAGCCACATATCATAATCGACGCCTGGGGGGGGAGCAGAATCCGGCACTTTGGGTAAGGGATTTCCTCCGTTGAGCCAAACATCAATATGACTTATCTTACCCAGCTCTCCTGTCTGTATATAGTCGCTGGCAGCATTCCAGTGAGGGCCCGAGCGCTGCCACTGACCAACCTGGATCACCTTATCATACTTCTCCCCTGCCTTAACCATCA
>CAYUNU010000492.1:0-2864 GCA_964446195.1 uncultured Porphyromonadaceae bacterium
TCAGAATTACAAGGTTACAGCAGATCAGTTAGAGGATTTTATTACTCCAAAAACCAGATTATTCATTTTTAATTCGCCATCTAATCCCTCTGGACAGATATATTCACGTGAAGAGCTAGCTTCACTAGCCAGTGTTTTTGAGAAATATCCAAAGATTCTGGTTGTTTCGGATGAGATTTATGAACACATCAATTATAATGGGAGTCATGAATCTATTGGTCAGTTTGAATCACTCCGGGAGCAGGTTGTTATTATAAACGGTATGAGCAAGGCTTTTGCGATGACTGGTTGGCGTGTTGGTTATATGGCTGGTCCGGAATGGCTGGTTAAGGCCTGTCAGAAATTACAAGGGCAGTATACCTCAGGCGCTTGCTCTGTTTCACAAAAGGCTGCTATTGCAGCACTTTTAGGTGATCAATCAGTAATCACATGCATGGTAAAAGTATTTAAGGAGAGAAGAGATTTGGTCGTTTCCTATTTGAGGGAAATACCGGGGTTTGAAGGAGAGATACCAGAAGGGGCTTTTTATGTTCTTCCTGATATATCCGCTTATTTTGGTAAAAGCGACGGTGAGGGAATAATCAAGGATGCTAATGATTTGAGCTTGTATCTGTTAAACAAGGCTCATGTTGCAACTGTATCAGGAGAACCATTTGGTGCTCCTAAGTGTATTAGATTATCTTATGCTTCCAGTACAAAGGTTTTATCGGAGGCTATGTTCAGAATTAAATTAGCAATGGGAAAACTAAGGTAGCGAAAGAAGGTCTTTAATTATGGTAAAAGGAAAAAGGAGGGTTTGGTATTGGTTATTATGGATTGGGTTAGTTGTGATAATGGCGTTTGGCAGTATTGGCTTGTATTTACGTTCATGGGTTTATTCTCCCAGCCTTATTAATACACCTGAAGAGAAAGTTTACTTTTTTATACCGACGGGGTCTGATTATTCCTCTGTTTTATACGATCTTGATACCTTGGGGTGGTTGAAAAACATTAAATCCTTTGACTGGGTTGCTCAGAAAAAGGGTTTTCCTGATATGGTTAAGCCGGGACGTTATGAATTATTGAGGGGTATGAGCAACGATTCTTTGATAAACCTTCTTCGTTCCGGAAAACAGGCAGAGGTTGAATTAGTTTTTAACACCATGCGAACATTTGAGTATCTGGCTCAGGTAATAAGCACTCAATTGGAAGCCGACTCATCTTCATTAATTTCATTATTCAGGGATACGAGCAAGATGGAGGCTTTAGGTTTTTCTCCTGATAGTTGGTTTGGTATGTTTATTCCCAATACCTACAGGTTTTTTTGGAATACCAGCGCTGAACAATTTATTAAGCGCATGAAAGCGGAATATGAAAACTTCTGGAAAGGTGCCAGGGATGCCAGGCGAAAAGAGATCAATCTTTCACGGAACGAAGTGATGGCTCTTGCTGCAATTGTCCAGAGTGAAACGTTTAAGGTTGATGAAATGCCTCGTGTTGCTGGTGCTTATATGAATAGGATAAAAAAAGGCATGAAGTTGCAGGCTGATCCCACAGTTATTTATGCCTTAAACCAGCCTGATATCAGAAGAGTGTTAAGAAAGCATCTTAAAGTTGATTCTCCTTATAATACATACAAGTATGCCGGTTTGCCTCCCGGTCCTATCAGAATACCGTCTTTACAGGCCATTGATGCCAGTTTGAATTACGAAAAGCACGATTATATATATTGCTGTGCCAAAGAGGATTTTTCTGGTTATCACTCCTTTGCTACAAGGTATACAGATCATATTAGAAATGCCAGGCGCTATCAAAAGGCTCTTGATCAACGTAATATTTATTGAAATGAAAGCATTTAAGGCATATGATATCCGTGGAAGTTACCCGGGCGACTGGTCGAAAGAGGATGCTTATAAGATTGGATATTTCCTGCCAAGGCTGTTGAAGTGTCAAGTGGTTCTTGTTGGCAGGGATATTAGGTTGAGCTCAGATGAGATTTTTAAATATCTTTCCAAAGGGATCACAGATTCAGGTGTAGATGTAATTGACATGGGTTTGAGCACAACACCAATGGTTTATTGGGCTACGGTTAAATTGGGTTTGGATGCATCGGTACAGATTACTGCTTCTCATAATCCTAAAGGGCATAATGGTATTAAGGTGTCGACAAAAGGAGCAATGCCTGTGGGATTTGATACCGGTCTGAATAAAATACAACAATGGATGGAAGAGGACGAATGTCCTCCATCAGAAAAGCCTGGGATCATAAGGAGCATCGATTTAAGCTCAGAATATTTACATTTTATGGAAGTCAAGGCTCCTGATTTAGGAGGCTTGAAAATAGCAGTTGATTGTTCCAATGGCATGGCAGGGATGTTTATTAGAAGACTTCTTGGGGATGATCAGATATATATTAACGAAGAGCCGGATGGGAATTTTCCTGGACATGATCCTAATCCCTTGAATCCTAAAAATATTGTACAGTTGGCGCAGCTTGTAAGGGATGAGAAATGTGATCTGGGAGTAATTTTTGATGGTGATGCTGACAGGGTAATGTTTGTTGATGAGGAAGGGGAGTTTATTTCTCCTGATATTATGATAGCCGTTTTGGGAATTAAATTTCTGGATGGCAAAAAGGATATAAGAATCCTTCAGGATATTCGCACTTCAAAAAGTGTGGGTGAGTTCCTTGAGAAGAGAGGTGGAGTAATGCATACATGGCGTGTTGGACGGGCTTTTGCTGTTCCCCGGCTAAAAGAGTTGAAGTGTCTATATGGAGGAGAGCTTGCAGGGCATTATTATTTTGAGGAGTTTTATTGTTCAGATTCCGCTATTTTATTCGTTTTTGCAGTTGGCTAAAATAGTAAAGATATTTTGATAAGAAA
>CAYUNU010000493.1:0-2860 GCA_964446195.1 uncultured Porphyromonadaceae bacterium
CCACCATGTCTGATGATTTCTCTTACTATAGTCGAATTTATTGGAGTTAGTTCTGGAGTAGTTAGTAAAAAAACTGATTCAATCTCAGGATCCATCTTCCTATTGGTCTGAGCTATTGCTCTTTCATATTCAAAGTCAGATGAGGTCCTCAAGCCCCTGAGTATATATTTAATTCCCTTTTTTTTGCAATAAGCTACAGTCAATCCATCAAAATGATCAATAATTACCTTTGTCTCATTTCTATATAAATGCTCAATCATGGCAAGCCTTTTTTCCAAACTGAAAAAACCACCCTTGCTGCTGTTTCTTCCAATAGCAATAATGATAATGTCGAACAAAGGCAATGCCCTTTCAATAATATTTTCATGCCCCTTAGTGAAAGGATCAAATGATCCAGGGAATAGAGCGATCTTACTCATAATATTCATTGTTATTAATAAACCTCATAACGGTAACCCGCTACCCGCAACCCGCAACCCGCAACCCGCAACCTACTTTATCTCTTTCTGTCGATCAGAGTTAATAAACAATATATTTCCAACATCCCCAAATCCTGTAAAAAGCGAATTGCCCTGAGAAACATCCTTATCCCTAAACCCAATTATCGTTAAGTCAGCATCAATAGATTTTTGTGTGATTATCGCTTTGTAATTCTGAGTTTCTTCCTGAGGGATTAGATCAATGTTTTCTGGAGATATAGGTAAACGGCCTGCCCTTATCAATTGTAATAGCTTGGCTCGCTGATCTTCTATTGTTTTCTTAGGATATAAAGCAAATATCCTGATGATGCCCTTGTTCCATTCGGGATGGCCCAGCAAGATATAAGCTACAAGAATCATCAGGTTGGCATTCTCATAATCCTCAGAAGTAATCCATATGTGTATATCTTTCTTGTAACCAAATCCTTTGTAAGAGGTGTTAAGAACACAAACATCAAAATTTGTTGTTTTTAGTAATTTGAAATTTTCAAGAACTTGTTCAAAATCGCCAGGATCAGTACGACTGAATTCCAGTAAGATCATATTATTGCCCTTGCCGGATATACCCTGTAGCTGAATAGTCTGAGCAATAGCTGAGGTGTAGGACGGGCTGATGATTGTGTCGAGATATACCCTGCTCCTCGCGCCGTGAGAAAGATTAATCAGTCTGTCCAATACATCCTTAGACTCCTGATTGGTGTCGGCATTGAGATATTCCTGAATGAAATGAATATACGTGCCAAAACCATATTTGTAAGATATCCACCTTATCATGTCAAAAGCAGATCTCCTTTTGAAACTGTCCTTGGATATGCAAATAATAAAAGGCCTCCAGCTATTTTCATCAGTCTCCTTATCAGCTCTTTGCATAAACACCTGTAACTGCCTGCTGGCCTGGAAAACTACACCTCTGAAAAGGTTACCAAGACCCAGCTTCTCTGTTTTTTGAGAAGATATAAATATGTAAATCAGGGCCATAATGACTAGAGAGAGAAGAGCATAGGCAGTATTCATTTTGAACATCACCCAGAATGACATCACAGCACCTATCATAGAAATATACCACCTTGACCTAAATGTGGGCCTGTAGGATGGATCGGCTGCAAAGTGCTCCAAAACAGAGATAAGACAAATCGCACCGTAAGTCACCATAAAGAACATGGATATGATTTCAGCAACAAAGTTGATGTCTCCAATGGCGATAAAAAAGAAGGCAATTATCACCGTTATGGCAGACGAATAAACGGGCTCATTCGATCCTATTTTCCCAAAACCCAGAAGCTTATTTATTTTTTCGTTAGGGAAAATCTTGTCAACCCCAATCGCTTGAAGAGTCCTGGGTGCCACCAAAATCGAGCCAAGAGCAGAAGATAAAGCTGCTGCGCCGAGCCCAAAGAGTATTATTGGACCCCAAATAGCTATTCTCTGCATGATTAACTGATCATTAACCAGCTCTTCAGGACTCACCGATACGCTCAGTTTGTATGCAACAAAAATATATACTACCAATCCAGTAAGGGTTGCCCATATCGTGCCCCTCGGAATAGACTTTTTGGGATCACGCAAATCACCACTGAGCCCCAAACCGGCAGCTAGTCCTGTGAACGCAGGGAAAACAACCGCAAAGACATAGAAAAAGGACTCTGGGTCGCTTACCGTATCAGCAAAACCTGGTTTAGCTGGAACGTCAACAGGCTGTCCCAGAAAAAAGAAAACAATGGATGAAAGAAGAATTGCAACAACAATATATAATGCTTTCATCCCAATATTAGCACCTTTGGTGAGTATCAAAAGTGATAAGAGAGCCATAATAACTAAGGCAACTATTCTCTTGGGAATAAAAAACCCGTAGCTGTCATTAATGATTTCTAAAACAGGTTCAAAGGCCTCTGCAAAAGCAATAACATAAAAAGCTACTGAAATAGCTTGCGAAAGAAATAGAGTTATACCAATAGCTCCCCCTACATTCAGCCCGAATGATCGGGATATAATATAGTAGGCTCCTCCTCCCTGAACTTTTTGATTGGTAGCAATTTCGGCAACAGCCAGGGCCGTTGGAATGGTTACCAGATGACCAAGAATAATTATCCCGATAACACCAATGAATCCAACATTACCTACTGCCCATCCAAAACGAAGAAATAAAATAGCTCCAAGTATTGTAGATAAGGCTGTTAAGAAAACCGGCCAGGTCCCGAAATTAGCTTTATTATGTATAAGTGTTGAACTCAATGGTCTTAGAATTAATCAAGCAATATACGAAAAGGATTCAAAAATTTAGTCTGATGCAAAATTGTCTTACCTAAACTGTATGTGTATGTCATCTATGTAAACAGGCTCTTTGCCAGGATTCCATACATAAATCTTAACTAATTTGAGAG
>CAYUNU010000494.1:0-2847 GCA_964446195.1 uncultured Porphyromonadaceae bacterium
TGTTGATGATAAATTCCCAGGAGGAGAAGATCGAGTTGCTGGCAGCAACAGGTCTCGATCATCTAATAATCCTTGAGTTCACCCTGGAATTTTCCAGAACAACATCAACCGATTTCGTAAGGGAAATACTTTTCAACAAGCTCAATGCTGTCCACGTAATTATCGGCTTCAACCATCAGTTTGGACATAACAGGACCGGTGATCTTAGTGAGCTTCTGGAGATGGGGCTGGAGATGGGTTTCACAGTTGAGGAAATCCCGGAACAGGACATTCAGAATGAGACAGTCAGCTCAACAAAAATCCGAAAAGCAATCAGCGAAGGATACATACAAAGAGCAAATGCCTACCTGGATCATCCCTACTGCATGAAATCAGAGGTTGAATTTCATGAGCATCCCATTTGTGGAGCAAACTTCACAGAGATAAGCCCATCGGGAGAAGACAAATTGCTACCCCCACCAGGTGCCTATGCAGCCCATATAAACATGGATAACAAGCAATTAAAAGGTAAGGCTGTTTTTATTATCAAAGGGAAATCATACTGCATATTTCCTCTGGAAGAGGAATTCAAATACACCAAAGGCAAAATCAACATACAACTGTTTAAGAGAGTTGATAACAAATCAATCGAAAATGTTAATTGTACAGTACTAAAGAGATACATCAACGAAATTGAAGAGCTGATATACTAGATGCCACCCCAAAAAATCGCATTCATAAACAACTTATGCAAACCGGCAAAATAAGCCCTAAACAGTGGATCATCGAAAAATGATACAACAGTGCCCCGACCATAACTATTTGTCATAACCGATACCGACCCTTTCAACATATCAAGATTTTCAGCATTGATAAAACCACTCAAATAAGGATCCTCGGTGAAATATACTGGGTTTCCAAATGGGTTGGAGGAAGGCTCAACGAAGCTTGTCCCATTCTTAAAGATCGACAGAGTGGAGCATGTATATCCGTATCCAAGCGGGTGGGTATGGTCCAGGTTGGCCTGAAAAATACTCCCGGGAATAGATGTGCCTACCCTGTCCTTACTGCGATCTGCATAAGGCCTGATTTTTGGCTCATCGTTGGATTTATCACTCGCCTCCTTCTTCCTGCTTACCTGCTTATAATCAATGAGCTTAGCTGATCTTAGATAAGAATTTCCTGATCCCATCGCCACAACATTTCCTCCTCCTTTGATCCACTCTTTGAGCTTTTCTGTTCCTGAGCTGCTAATGCTTCCTGTGAGAATCAGTGTATTGTACCTCGATAAATCCATTGATGCAAAACGGTCGGCATCGGCCAGGGTAACAGGAATATTGAAACGTTTATCGAGTAGAAACCATGCCTGTCCCACGGAGCTGCTTCTGCTTCCTCCACCTGTCAACATCAGGATACTTGGTTTTTGAAGAAACCTGAAACCACTGGAACCAAGATCAGGCCCATCAGGCGTATAGGATGTATTAACACTGTATACTGTAAGACCATTCATGCGAGCCGTCCGGTTCATCAAGCGATGCAGCTCAGCACCTTTAAGCTCCTGAGGCTGAACGGGTAAAAAAATAGTCCCATAAGGGAATGCAATTTCTTGATTACCGTCAAAATAGGAGAATTCCGATGTACTGATCTTCATTATCAGATCATGGTCAAGTAATTCATAAATAGCCTTGTGGGCCAGGTAGTTTTCGGTGGTAAAAAGATAGCCCGTTTTGGGAATATCTCCAATGAGCCTGCCTTCCTTAAACTCAACTTTGGCAAGATCTTTTTCAATCTGGAGTTTTTCCATAGCCCTAACATCCAGCTCAGCATAGGGTACTCCCGTAGCCAATGGCAGAGTCCATGTACTGATATCATAGAAAGTGCTGTCGGCATATTCAGATACCTTCTCCATCAAGCCCCTCACCATCCTGTATTGCATTTGATCACAGGGGATTACGAAAGCATCACCCTCCGTAAAAACTATCCCTCCAACACTGAGCTCCTTCTTCAAAGGGAAAACATCAATCTTATGCTGCCTGAGGATGTCAAGCATCATATTTGTACGCTGGGGTATTTCTCCTGATCCAAAAACATATCCCTTGATAGCTGATGCGCGAGCCTCTTCTATTGCTGTCTTGAAGAAATCTTTCTGATTATACAAAAGCTCCTTCCTGATTTGCCAGGCCCCCTCAAAAGAGGAGAAGGATGCTGTCACCTGATTCCTGATAGCATGGGAAAAGGGCATCAGTCCATACGGTGTTTCGCGAATATGCCCGCGTGTTGCAGCCTGCTCAAAAAGAATCCCGATGCCTCCGTTAACATCAGGATAAGCTGATCCTTTTCCAAAATAATAATCATCGAATGTTTCCTCGGTAAAATACAGCGATCCAATATCATCCAAACCGGCAGCATGATACATACCCAATTTTTGCGTTAAGATAAAGTTCATTTCCGGAACGATAGGGTTCGCTCTGCTAGGCACTCCCGGCTGAAAGAAGAATGTTGAGCTGCTACCCATCTCATGATGATCGGTTAAAACGTGAGGCTTCCACCTATGGAAAGCAGCTACTCTGGCCCTACTCTCCGGGTGCTGCAGGAACATCCAATCGCGGTTCAGGTCGAACCAGTAATGATTGCTCCGGCTGCCCGGCCAGGCCTCGCTAAACTCAATGGAATTGGGATCTGACACATTGTTCATGCTCTTGTGCGAATTCACCCAGGTGGCAAAACGGTTTGATCCATCAGGATTCAAACAAGGATCCATCAGGATAATAGTTTTGTCCAGCATCTCCCTCACATCCTCATCCTCAGCAGCTGCCAGATAATATGCCACTAGCGGCGCTGCATTCATCCCGCTGGCTTCGTTACCAT
>CAYUNU010000495.1:0-2837 GCA_964446195.1 uncultured Porphyromonadaceae bacterium
ATTCTTCATATTCACCTAAAGCAGATGAATAAAAAGCTCTGGAGGTTAAGGTTAACTTACTCGCCTGTGTTGTTAAGGCATTGAGAATATCTGGATGACAATGGCCTTGATTGACAGCCGAATAAGCTGAAAGGAAGTCATAGTATCTTTTACCTTCTACATCCCAAACAAAAACGCCCTCTCCGCGGTCAAGAACTACTGGTAATGGATGGTAATTGTGCGCTCCAAATTTCTCTTCTCTTGATATATAATCTTGTGTTTTCATAACGATGCTTTGGTGTATATTTTAGGACGCTAAGGTACGAAAAATCAATATCCAATTCAAAGAGTTTGCATCATGACTTAAAGCGATGGATAAGGCTTTCGATGGTTATGAAAACTATTGCCATAAGGAGAAATATCCTGGCTAATGGAAATGTTCTGCCATTAATTTTAATGTTCTCAGAGGGACCATATTGACCAGTTCGATCATCAATTGAAATATTGCTTAATTCATACTCATTAATAAAAGAGTTGATTTCTTCGGTAGATAAATTATCTACCAGAGACTCACTCCCAACGTAGTTCATTGCTATTAGTGCTTCGGTATTATCAGATCGATTAAGTTCTAGTATTCCTGATGATCCATTGTAATTAGATAGGTGCAACATCAACCTTCCCGAAACAGGATCTCTGAATTGCAAAGGAATAACATTGTATGCTCCCTCTGTCTCTATAATTTCCACTTGTCCTCTTTTAGGGGCATTTTCAATATCGATAGAAACGGGTTCCAAACGACCAATCCTGTAATATAAGTTCTGTTTTTCAGCTCCTGTGTTTGCCAAGTAATAAAGGAAGGGAATAAATAATGGATGTACTTGAAAATTAGTGAAATCCTCTGTTAATGGTGCGGCACTGAGGGCTATAAATCCATTTCCAAATGAATTTCTTGTGAGTAATGGCCTTCCGGTTTCGTTGGTAAGAATGGTCTCGCTTTTTGAAAAGTTATCCACCAGTCTATAATATTTGGAATAGCTTGGCCATTCCACTTGTTGATCCGGATTCATACTAATGTCAGCATAAAAAGACTTCATGTTTTCCGGTATTCTTGCCTCAGATTCTCTAACAAGAAGATTGCTAAATACAGGGGCTTTGAATTTTTGAGTAAAGGTGTTAATGCCTGTCATCTTGCCTTCATCAGGAGGAGTAATAATCAAACTACCTCCCTGATCAACATAATCAGAGAGAAGCTGTGTCAGATTGGGGCTGAATTCAGAAAGTGAATTCAAAATTATCAGTTTAAAGATTTTTAAATCCTGATATGGAATACTGCCTGATTCGGCGTGATGATAATCGAAATATGAATCTGATTCAAAAAGAGCCTGCATATTAACATTTTCCCGACCGGAATATATTTGAAGGACTGGGATTTCATCAGAAATATAGTAAGCAAAATGGAAAATGTTATCAAAACTTACAGGGTAGTCCCGTATTTCAATATTGCCTTTTTGCCATCCTGTGCGGTCGAGATTATAGCTGAATTCTATATCAGCAGAACTATATGATTCAAGTGTCACAGTTTCCTGAGCCACCAAGGAATCCTGGATATTGAGATGTACAGGGAAATGGTTAAGGTCCTGATCGGATTCATTATTTATCCTTGCATGTAGAGTGTGCCTCTTCTCAATATTATTTACAGGAGCAGAAAACCAACATGAGTCAATGAAAATATTATTGGAAGTGCCATCCGGTAGTTTTTCAAGTAACGTTGGAAAGTTGGGGTTTTCCAATATTGAGCCGGTGTTTAAAAAGGATTTTTGAAAGTCTGAAAATACATGCAGAACATTTTTTTCAGCATCCTGCTCACTAACGATTTGCCTAAACCTATCCAGAACATTATTCAAACTGGAACTTGAGGATGAGAGCTGTATCATTTCAATGGCTCCTATAGCATCCTTTGCTTCAAGAGGAAACCTACTGGTAAACAGATCTTCATTATGAATAAGAATAAATCTTGTGTCTGGCGGGTACTGAGCCACAGCCTCAATGGCTGTTTTTTTTGCATGATCCAAAAGGCTCTGTCCATCTGCCTCATTCTCCATGCTCATTGAATTGTCAACATAGAATCCAACTGTTTGTTTGCCGGAACTAATATCTGATTTACCGGGAAAATATGGGTGAGCAAAGGCCAGTACCAGCATACATATTAGAAGAATTCGGGTAATCAGTAGCAGCAACTCTTTGAGCCTTGACCTTCTTTTCTGTTCAATTTCGAGCTGTTTTAGAAACTTCAGCGAACTAAAATAGACTAGCTTGTATTTCCTCAACTGGAAAAGGTGTATTAATATTGGAATTAATACCAGTAAAAGTCCCCAAAGGTATGTTGGATTAAGAAACTGCATCAAAGTTTAGAAATCAGCTGTTAGTTTAACATTTATTCTACGACCAGTAAGGTAATTTGGTATGGAGTACTGCACGTTCCTTATATCGGTAATCCATAAATGAGATATGGTGTTATTGATATCCAGCAAGTTGAATACTTCAATACTTATCCATGCATTTTTAAAATGTTTCAGCATCCCCTTTGCCTTGGAAGATCTTTCTTCTGTAATCAGAACTTTGGAGAAGCCCAGGTCAACTCTTCTATATGAGGGTACCCTCAGAATTGTTTTTTCATTGATTTTGCCTGGAGGCCCAAAAGGCCATCCAGTTCCAAAAAGTATTGTCAAATGAGCTTTGTATGATCTGTTGTTGGGAAGGTAATCCTGAAAAAACAGGCCTACATTAACTCTTTGATCAGTAGGTCGTGGAATATATCCAAGGGTGTCACCTTCAATATCCTCTCTGGTTTGCATTAT
>CAYUNU010000496.1:0-2836 GCA_964446195.1 uncultured Porphyromonadaceae bacterium
AAACGATCACTTCTGTTTTTCCATCAGCATTTTTGCCCTTCAGGGTAACTCTCATAACAGTTAATTCTTCTTCTGTTTCACCCAATCGCCATTCATTAAACAATATCTTACTCGTAAATTCCAATGGTGAAACTTCGCAGCCATTTACATCTACCTTTTTTTCGCTAAAAAAGCCACTCTCTTTCAATACCCTAACATATTCAACATGACCGGGATAGCGAAGTGTCTTCTCTTTCATATTCGGTATATGCGGCATAGTATAAATAATTGATCTTAGCCCATCAGAATTAAAAGATTCCAGTGTCCCCACCCCATCAAACTCAATATAATCACAATCAGTGAGAGGCTCACGAACCACCACCTCACCATGCTCCACATATCTTGCCGGGCGAGTATATTCCTCAATCACATCAATTGGAGAAAAGGGTGCTTTATAACAAAATGGCCATTTCCTAACTTTTGGCAAGCCTCCAACCAAACATTCAAAATCGGTCAACTTCATTTTTTCGTTATAGTAACCCAGGATAATATTATCCATACCTGGAGCAACACCGCAGTCGACAATTGCTGTTACATTGTGCTTTTTTGCTAATTCATCAAGCTCTAGAGAGTTCTCAGGAAAAAATGCAATATCTATAACATTCATGTCGGCCTCAATAACAGCCTTAAGCGTTTCAAAACCTAAAAAGCCAGGTACAGCATTAATAACCAGATCGTGCTTTTTTATTTCACTTTGCAATTCCAAGATGTTAGTTGCATCTAACTGTTTGATTTTCAGACTACCATCTTTTTTCTTTGCTTTATCTAAAACACTCTTACTTAAGTCAGTAAGCGTAACATTATGCTTTTTTGCCAAATCTATTGCCATAGCACTTCCGATCATGCCGGCACCTAATACAATTACATTACTCATGATGAAATTCTTTAAATATAAAACTGTTTTTAAAAGAAGTAAATTCAATTGTCAATCCCTTCATAATTGTGCAATAAATATAACCATCACTAGCAATAGACATCAAATTAACTAGTTTTTTTTGCCTAATATCGACTGTCAAACTTTAATCTAAGAAAGGCTGGGAAGAGTTTTACAAACTTGATAACGCCAAAGTTTAATTAGACAAATCATTAGTTCTAACTTCCGTTAGCTTATTTTTCAATTTATTCTGATATTCAGCAACAAGGTCAGCATAATCAGGATCAAGGGCCAGATTAGTAAATTGTTTGGGATCTTTCACCATATCAAACAACTCTATTCCTGAGCCGGCATCTTCATCATACTGAATATAAGCATATTGATCGGTACGCAGCCCGAAAGTCTTACCGCCTTGAGAAACAGTAAACACCATGTCTCTAACCTGAGTTTTTGGATTAATCAGTGTTTCAACCAGGCTTTTACCCTGTAGGTGCTCTGAATATTCCAGACCGGCTAATTCGGCCAGGGTCGGGTACAAATCGATTAACTCTATAAAAGAATTGCATACAGCCGACTGCCCTCGGCCACCTGCATACTTTTTACCGGGGACCTTAATAACAAGGGGAATCTTTACTGATTCCTCGTGAAGGCTAACCTTCATCCAGAACTTATGTTCTCCCAAATGAAAACCATGATCGGAAGTGAAAACTACAATGGTTTTATCGGTCAGTCCCTCCTCGTCGAGTGTCTTCAATACTTTACCTACCTGAGCATCCATAAATGCAACAGCGGCATAATAGGCTGCGACAGCTTTTTTCTCATCCTCTTCATCCATTTGACCATTAACACTGGTCACATAATTAATCCCTCGTTTGGGAATATCATCCCAATCACCTTCAATCACCTCGGGCATAACAATATCCTCAAAAGGATAGTCCTTGAAATACTTCTTAGGAGCAACGAATGGTACATGTGGGCGCACGAATCCCACAGCGATAAAGAATGGCTCATCCTTATGAGCACGTATCAATTCACAAGCCTTTTTGGCCGTTTTGCCGTCAGAGTGAACCAGGTCATCTCCATCTGCCTTAACAATAGTCATCACATTACCACCCTTCCTCTCTATCGTTCCATCAGGATTACCCTGAACCAGCTCAGCTTCACCAGCAGCCGTCCACTCCGGCCCCTGGCTATTAAACTTCTCAACCCAGCATGCGGGGTCATCTGTTCCATCGCTTCCTTTTTCTATATCGATGGGAACTCCCATATGGAAAATCTTACTAACCCTGGCAGTATAATATCCATTCTCCCGAAATAATTCGGGTAGCATTTTTCGATCCGGTCCAATATTCTTCCTTCCACTAACATATCCGTAAGTCCCGGTAGCAGTCGGATAATAGCCACTCATAAGGGAAGCCCTTGATGGGCCACAAACAGGATACTGACAGTAGGTTGAAGTAAAACGAAGCCCCTCAGAGGCCAGTTTATCAATGTTGGGCGTTTTACAAACAAGCCCATCAAACGATGACACAGCCGTAGCAGTGAGATCATCCGAGATGATAAATAAAACATTGGGTGTATTCAATTCATTTGAGCAGGAACTGAATATCAAAATAAAAATCAAGAAGTAAAAAAAGTTTTTCATCTGTATAAAATGCTAATAAATATCTAATCCCCACTAGTTCTGACCTTTAACCAGTCTTTCCCTAACATTAATTGCTTTTTTTGAAATTGTTTTAAAAGTAATAAAAACAATCTCGATTTACTTTTTTCATAAATGCAACTTAATACCTTATTTTAGCTCTGTGAATAAAACGCCACATCTATATGTAATTTCAGGTTGCAATGGCTCAGGAAAAACCACTGCTTCATTCAACTTCTTGCCTCAAATACTTGAGTGTGATGAGTTTATAAATGCAGATG
>CAYUNU010000497.1:0-2832 GCA_964446195.1 uncultured Porphyromonadaceae bacterium
ATCCAATTCCATCCTAATCAGCTTATTCGTTATTTTGAAGCAAACATCAGGTGTTGAACCAAAATCACACGAATTAGTAGCCACCACAAATGCTCTGTCTAATATTGGGGTGATTAATACTGTAGCATACCAAATCTCATTGCTTCCGGCGTGGTTAAGAGTAATTCCTTTTGCCCAGGCATATTCGGCAACACCCCAGCCAGCAGCGTAGTAGTGATCGCCAACAGGTTCGATTAATTTATTCAAATATACCTTATCCAGAATAGGATTTTCTTCCCTTAATTGAAGGGAAATAAATTTTGCCCAGTCAGCTATGCTACAATATACCCTACCTGCAGGTCCGATTACTTCTTCATAGTACGATTGACTTGGATGCCATTTCCGTAGATAATTATTATGACCCCAAGGTTGATCTACAGATTTGTTTTTATTTGGATTTCCAATTCCAGCAGTAGACATCCCCAAAGGATCGAACAAACGTTGTTTCATTAAAACTTCCCAGCTTAAGCCCGTTATTTGTTCTGCCATGCATGCGGCAATTATATATCCAAAATTTGAATAATGGAATTGATCAATTTCATAGGTAGCTGGTGACTTAAAATTATCTTCTAAAATTGCCAGTCGCCTTTTTTTAATTTCTTTTGAGCGGAATGCACCCTCATCTCTTGGATTTTTAGGAATCCCGGCACGGTGAGTAAGCAGTTGCCACAAGGTGATTTTATGATAATCTGTATGAATCTTATTTTTTAGTTCAGGAATAGCCTCTATAAGCTTTGTGTCCCAATCAAGCTTCCCTTCTGCCACCAACGTGGCAATCATAGTGGCTGTCATTGCTTTTCCACACGAACCCAAGTGCACGACATCATTAGTGGTAAACGCAATACCAGACCCCGCTTTGCGCTCTCCTGCTGAACCTATGGCTCTTACACCTTCGCCTGAGATTATTGCAGCAACCATTCCAGGTGCTTTTCCATCATTGACAGCTTTAGTAAGAATGTTCTGAATGGAATCAGATTTCGTTGATTCTGATTTTGTTTGCGAATATTTAACTTGATTTTCAGCCGGATAATCTGTGGTTTCGGAAGAAAAACAACTTACCAATAATACAAGAATAAGCACACCCAATAACCCAATTTTAATGCTTTTCATATCTATTCAACTATTTTTTTACAAATAGTGGGGTCTCCCCCATCAGGATGGAAAGTCATACTTTCTGCCTCTCCAGCTGCATTTATATTAAAGGTAAATTCAACTTCAGATCGCTTTATAAAGAAATCTTTTTGAGATCTTGGGAATATGGGAACTTCACCTTGTTCAGGTATTTGCAGTATCAACTGACTCTCATTTTTAATAATGGTAAGGATAAAGCCCGGACTTAGTTCGTATTTACCAACATAACTTTCCAGAATGGCATCTTCAACAGTCACATCTTTATACAATACCTCCTTTGCCGGTTCAGCGATAACATTTAACAACAATCGGCCTACCATGGTATAAGAGGGAGGTTCAACAGCATTTTTTGTCACTGGGAAACCAGTCATTCCTGCTTCTGATTTCTGGCCTGCCTCAGCAACAAAACTGATATTTCCACTTTTATCAGGGTGAATATTAAATAAATGACTTGCGCCTAAATAGCTTGAGTAAAGGAGTTTACTGTTCTTAATGTCGATTACTGAAAAAAACGATTTTTTGCGACCAAGAAATGTGGAATTAAAGGTTTTTTCACAGACAGGATAGTCTGAATACAAGGCATTTTCAGTGAGAGGCAAATCGTCAGAGCTTGTCAAACCTCCAATAACAATAGTATCTTTATTAATAAAGTTTGCCGACATAACACGCTCGTCTTTACTTCCACCATACAGGGTAGCATATTCTAAATTCATAGTTTCAGTATTAAAAACCGAGATAAAGCAATCCTGCTCACCTTTCCTTTTTTTACTTATAGAATTATCAGTTACCGGGAAACTATCCGTCCTTGTGCTACCACATACGATTAATCTGTTTGGCTTTGTCCACTTTATATATGTCGACGGATATCCATCTGCTGCGAAATAACTCAAATAAGAAATTTTGCTTCCCGTTTCGTTTATTTTGGCAATAAAATGATCCATTGTGCCTCCTGCTTTAGGCATAATTAGTTCCTTTCGAAAAGCATTATCAGTTACGGCTAAGTCTGCTGAATACGTACCGCCTGATATATAAATATTATCTGTATCATCAATGGTAAGTCCTGTAATCATTTCCATTTTGCTATTTCCAAAGGAAATGGAAAATAGAAGCTTCTCACCTTCAGGATTCAATTTACAAAGGAATCCATGCATATTATCATCCTTGTCATTGCTGCCTTTTGTAAAAGGAAAGTCAAAAGATAAGGTCGTACCAACAATAACAATATTGCCTTTTGAATCAATTTTAACACTCTCTGGCCCTACAACATCTTCAACTTCACCACCAATAAATGTAGAAAATATGATATCAGTTCCTGTTGGATTCAATTTTGTTACGAAAACATCACCAGCATATGCTCCTTCTCCGTTAAAACTGGTGTCATAGCTTCCTTCAGTAACAGGGAAGTCGGAAGACTGAGTTCCTCCAACTACATATATATAGCCGGCCTCATCAACCGTTATTCCTGAATGGTGTTCTCTTTTTGTACCCCCAATTAATGTAGCAAAAACTAACTCACCTTCAGGTGTGTACTTCGCTACAAAGGCATCTGCAGATCCTTTAAGTTCAGTTTGGTAGGCTCCTTCTGTCGCGGGGAAATTTTTATCTCTCGTATTTCCTGAAATATAAGTAAAACCTGCGCTATCTGCATAAACACTGAAACCT
>CAYUNU010000498.1:0-2828 GCA_964446195.1 uncultured Porphyromonadaceae bacterium
GGCTCGACTCTTCCATCCAGCAATGCCAGAGATAAACCATCTAGGATTTCTTTTTGGATAACTCTCTTGAGTGGACGGGCTCCAAATTGTGGATCAAATCCTTTTTCATTGATATAATCGATACATGACGGGCTCAATGTGATAGTAATATCCTGTTTCTTTAATACCTTATCCAGAAGTTTTATCTGAAGGTCAATAATTCCCCTGATATCCTTTCTTGTCAAAGGTCGGAACATAATGATCTCATCGATTCTGTTAAGGAATTCAGGTCTGACACTCCTTTTTAATAATTCAAAGATTTTCAGACGGGTAGACTCCACGATTGAATCAGTATTATTATCATCGATCTTTTCAAATTCTTCCCTGATGATTTCTGATCCGATGTTGGAAGTCATGATAACAATGCAGTTTTTGAAGTTTGCCATCCGGCCTTTATTGTCGGTAAGCCTTCCATCCTCAAGTACCTGAAGTAGAATGTTAAATACATCAGGATGAGCCTTTTCTATTTCATCAAGGAGGATCACTGAGTAAGGTTTTCTTCTTACTGCTTCCGTGAGCTGTCCGCCTTCATCATAGCCAATATATCCCGGAGGTGCTCCCACCAATCGGGATACCGCATGTCTCTCCTGATATTCACTCATATCAATTCTGGTCATGAGGTTTTCATCATCGAAAAGATATTCGGCCAGGGCTCTGGCGAGTTCTGTTTTACCCACACCTGTTGTTCCCAGGAACAAGAATGACCCGATAGGCCTTTTTTCGTCTGATAATCCGGTACGACTTCTCCTGATTGCAGAAGCCACGGCAGAAATTGCCTCTTCTTGTCCGACAACTCTGTTGTGCAGTTCATCTTCAATATGCAGCAGTTTTGTCTTCTCCGACTGCAGCATTCGTGTTACAGGAATGCCGGTCCATCTGGATACTATGGATGCTATATCTGTGGCGGTAATTTCTTCCCGTACCAGGCTGTTACCTGATTCTTCAAAAGCTCTTACCTCTTTTATAAGCTTTTCCAACTGGCCCTCTGCTTCTGGCAATCGTCCATATCTTATCTCTGCCACCATACCGAGCTGTCCTTCCCTTTCAGCTTTATCAGCCTGGAACTTAAGCTCCTCGATATTCTGCTTTGTCTTCTGGATGTTCTTTATTACTGATTTCTCCTCTTCCCATCTTGCAAGTATTTGGTTGCGGTCTTCACTCAGGTCTGCCAATTGGCGACCTATCAAATCCAGTCGTTCTTTATTTTTCTCACGCTTAAAAGCTTCCCGTTCAATCTCTAGCTGCTGAATTTTCCTGTCGAGAACATCCAGCTCCATAGGTTTTGAATTCATTGTAAGTCTCAGTTGAGCAGCAGCTTCATCCACCAGATCGATTGCCTTATCTGGCAGAAAACGGTCTGTTATATATCTCTGCGACAGCTGAACAGCTGCAACTATAGCTTCATCCTTAATCCTGATTTTATGATAGTTTTCATATCGCTCACGTATTCCCCTGAGGATGGAGATTGAATCCTCCTCGTTAGGCTCATCAACAAAAACCTTTTGGAAACGGCGTTCCAGTGCTTTGTCTTTTTCAAAGTATTTCTGGTATTCATTGAGGGTAGTGGCACCAATTGCCCTTAGCTCGCCTCTTGCCAAGGCCGGCTTAAGAATATTGGCAGCATCCATGGCCCCATCTCCTCCTCCTCCAGCACCAACAAGAGTGTGAATCTCATCGATGAAAAGAATTACCTGGCCTTCGGATTTTAAAACCTCCTTGATAACAGATTTAAGTCGTTCCTCAAATTCGCCCTTGTATTTCGCGCCGGCAATAAGAGCTCCCATGTCGAGTGAATATATCTCCTTGGAAAGAAGGTCATCCGGGACATCACGGTTTACAATGCGGAAGGCAATTCCTTCAGCAATAGCCGTTTTACCAACCCCCGGTTCGCCCACCAGAATTGGATTGTTTTTTGTTCTCCTCGATAGAATCTGTAGTACTCTCCGGATTTCATCATCCCGACCAATTACCGGGTCGAGTTTACCATCCCTGGCACGATGATTCAAGTTAATAGCATATCGTTCGAGTGATTGATAATTGGATTCAGCATTTGGACTATTCACTTTTTCGCCTTTTCTGAGTTCGTCAATAAGTTGGCTGACAAGCTTTTTTGTTAGACCGGCATCTTTTAAGATACTGGCAATGTTATCTTTATTCAAGATTAAGCCAATGAGAATATGTTCAATAGAGACATATTCATCATTCATCTCCTTTGCGGTTTTTTCAGCGGTGATTAATGTCTGGTTAGCTGTTTGGGAAATATACAATTGTCCGCCGCTGACTTTTGGATATGTCGCTATAATGCTATCAAGCGCCTGGCTTACTCCTATAACATTTACCCCTTGTTTTTTTAAGATAAAGGGTAATACATTGTCATCAATGTCAATCAAAGCTTTCAGTAAATGGCCATTTTCTATACTCTGATGACCAAATCCCTGAGCAATATCCTGAGCTCTTTGAATAACTTCCTGTGATTTTATTGTAAACTTTTCAAATTGCATATTAATTGTTTTTTAATGGTAGGTCAAATGGAGTGCCATTAGCTGTAACTGCCAAAAGGACAGTGAAATAACACGTAATTAACTGACGTAATGACAGTCGGTATTCAATATTGCCAGGGCTTAAAAAGAGGTTTAGTCTGCTTCTACTAATTGTGATATCTTTGCGCAAAGAATTATTATCCATGAAAAGGACATTATTATTAATAAGTTTTTTTGTTGTGTCTCTTAGTTCTCTAATTGCACAGCATGATCCATTTCAGTCTACTATCGATGTTCACAAGGCTGATT
>CAYUNU010000499.1:0-2827 GCA_964446195.1 uncultured Porphyromonadaceae bacterium
GCTTCTTTACTCATTGCATCTGCTAAACCCTGAGGGATAATAATATCTTTAATCCCAACAGTCTGACAGGTTATACCCCATGGGTTGGTGTCTCTATCAAGGATTTTTTGTAAATCTTCGGCAATTTTATCTCGCTCTTGTAATAAGTCTCCCAGTTCATGCTTTCCAATCATGTCTCTCAAACCAGTCTGAGCAATATAATATATAGCTTTCTCATATTCTTGAACTTCGAGAGCAGCCTTTTCTACATCCCAAACTGTCCAGTAAACCACAGCATCAACATTTACAGGAACAGTGTCCTTGGTTAGCGTTTGATCAGCCTTAAAGTCAGTCACTCTAACCCGTTGGTCAATATAGCTATCAATCCGATCTACAATAGGAATAATAAGAAATATCCCAGGTCCTTTTAGTCCTATGTATTTACCCATTCTTAATACTACAGCCTTCTCCCACTGGTTGGCTATATTTATTGAGGAAGCGATAAAAATGGAAAATACTATTAGTGCAATCATTGTAGCAATATTAATAACACTCAAATAATATAGTCCTACGGTAATGCTGAGCATTACAATAATAACTGTTACTGAAATAGGATTGAAAATCCCTTTGGTAATTGCCTTTGCTGCCATGTCGTTTATTTTTGTAATTGATTAATAATATCTGTGATTGAGAATCCATAACTATAAGCTATTGTAGAAAACTCATTGCATATTTCTTGTAATTTCTCCTCCTTCTCTTTGGGTGATATCTTAATTTCAATTGTACTTATAAAAGTACCCGTACCTTGTTGTGTCTCTAAAATATTCTGTATTTCCAATTCTTTGTAAGCTTTGGCTACCGTATTTAAATTGACTTTTAAATCAACGGCTAAAGCTCTAACAGTCGGTAATTGTTCGCCTATTTTTAGTTTTCCTGATGCTATACCAAACTTAATTTGATCAATAATCTGGCGATAAAATGGCGATCCTGCCTTTGGGTCTAATTTGAAATCTATCATTGTAGTAATATTATACTATTGACTTATTGTCTTATTTGTTTAGTACAATTATACAAAAAAATTTCCATAAGACAAAAAAATAAAATTTGCCCGAGACCTTAGTCTTTAAATTCCATAGAGAGAACCGTAAGTTTCACAAGCACGGTAATCTGATCCTTCCTTATTTTCTCCAAATGCAGCCCAAGCAGCAGGACGAAATACCTTATCATCATCTACATTGTGCATACTTACAGGAATCCTCAGCATTGAGGCCAGGGTTATAAGATCGGCACCTATATGTCCATAACAGATAGCACCATGGTTGGCACCCCAATTGGCCATTACTGAATACACATCTTTAAAAGCACCATTGCCATCTGTACGAGGGACAAACCAGGTAGTAGGCCAGGTTGGGTTGGTTCGCTTATCAAGAATATCATGGATATCATCAGGCAGTTCAACAGTCCATCCTTCTGCAATCTGCATAACTGGTCCAATTCCCTTAACCAGGTTTACACGCGACATGGTAACCGGCATCTCACCCTCAGTTTTGAACTGTGAGGAATATCCTCCACCCCTGAAATATCCTCTGTCGGCCTGAGGCCATTTTGTTTTATCAAGGCATTTTTGGGCCTCCTCCGCAGTGATTTCCCAGAAAGGTTTCATAGCAGGATTGCCATCGGCATCTTTTTGCTGAGCTGTTGCATCGAGCGTGGTTGAACCGGAATTTATCAGGTGTATAATCCCTTTTTCTGCTGTTCCTGATAACTCTATACCAGTTACTCGCTTAACGGCCTCTGGGCTCCAGTAAGTCCTAACATCTGAGAAAATCTGAGCAGTATTGGTTAAAAGGTGCCCGAACAACATCGGCACTGCATTGAGACTGTCGTTTTCCGTGGCAAAAACAAAAGCCTCACGAATTCCATTCCAGTCGAATGATGAATTAAGAATTGCCTCGGGAAAATCTGCATTTGGCTGATAATCTGTCCACTGCCTTTGACCCTGGAAACCTCCAAGAATAGCATTACGGCCTAATCCCTCTTCGCGGTAGCCCATCTCAACAAGTTTTGGGTTTCCGATCATCATATCCCTACAGATTAGAGCCACCTTAACAACTGTTTCCCATTCATACTGTTTCCGCTTGGCATCAACCTGAACATCAGGATGATTTGTATCCTCGCCTTCTTTACAATTTTCTTTTGTCCAGGCCATGGCCTTTTCATATTCATCCTTATCGTAGATCCCCTCATCTATCCTTCTCAGAATCTCTACAGACTCAACAAATTCTGTTCTGATACCGAGATAGTCCTGGAAAAAGTTTGTATCCACCATTGATCCGGCAATGCCCATGGAGCTATATCCAATAGACAGATACGATTTGCCTTTCATCTGTGCTACGGCTAGTCCCGACTTAACAAATCCAAGGATTTTTCCTTTAACGTCTTCAGGTATTGATGTATCGCCGGCATCCTGAACGTCCCTTCCATAAATCCCGAAAGTAGGCAATCCTTTTTGAGCGTAACCAGCCAACGCAGCAGCCAGGTATACGGCACCAGGACGCTCTGTACCATTAAATCCCCACACTGCTTTTGGGATCAAGGGATCTGTATCCATCACTTCTGTACCATAGCACCAGCAGGGAGTTACAGTTAAAGAGACACCCACTCCTTCACGTTGAAATTTATCGGCGCACATAGCAGCTTCAGCTACACCACCAATATTTGAATCAGCAATAACACATTCCACCTTTTCACCGCTTGGGAAGCGAAGATTTTCACTAATAAGCTTTGCCGCCGCCTTAGCCATATTCATACACTGATCTTCAAGAGATTCTCTTACACCGCGTTCGCG
>CAYUNU010000500.1:0-2814 GCA_964446195.1 uncultured Porphyromonadaceae bacterium
CGTAGTGGAAATCCCGACTTGTCGGGGCTGAACGGAGCGAAGCGGAGATTCAGGACCGCGATGCACAGGCAGCAAAGCAACGAAAGCACTACTCGCACCTCACCACCTCTGCCGGGTTCATTCTGGCTGATCTGTAGGCGTGGTAGCTGACGGTGAGGATGACTACAACCAAGGCTAGTAAGCCGGATATGATGAAGGGTAGCACTCCAATGGTGGTTTTATATTCGAAGTTTTGTAGCCATTTACTGATTATCAGGATGCTGGTGGGGATGGAGAGGAGGAAGGCGGCCAGGGTGTAGATGACGAAGGCTTTGTTGATGGATCCTATGATCTGTATTATGGATGCGCCGTGGATTTTTCTTAGGCCTATTTCTTTGGTTCTTTTGGTGGCCAGCAATAGCGACAGGCCAAAGAGGCCCAGTATGGCTATGAAGACCGCCAGTCCGGTGAAGCCCATTATGGTGATGGCAAAATCACGCTCGCGGGAGTACATGCTGGCCAGGGCCTCATTAAAATCGCGGGCAACAAAGGGAGCATCAGGAGCCATCTCCTTCCATTTGTCGCCTATCTGAGTGAGTGCCGTATCAAACTGTTGAGGGAGCACTCTTACTGCAATTTCGAAGCAATACCTGGTGTCGTTTCTTATGACCAGCGGTGAGATTTTGTTTTTTACCGTATGGATATAAAAATCTTGTATCACACCTATGATGCGGTGTTTGTTAATTAGCTGACCTAAGGGGTCGCCTTCGATACCCAGGTCTTTGATGGCTGTCTCGTTAACTATGCAGGCACTCTCGCGATCGGCTTCTGATCCAGGTTCAAAAAATCTTCCTGATAGCAGTCTGAACCTCATTGTTTGCATGTAGTTATCGCCAACATTGAGCCCTTCCACCGTAATTTTTTCATCAGGATTTTTAAAATGGTTTACATAGTACATGCCCATACTTTGGGTGGGTGGTCCTCCCATGGCCGGGGCGGCATTCACTACGGATGGTAATTTTCTGATTTCTTGAGTAAATGGTTCATAATCAGGAAATTTATCCTGATTTACATATATTATCATCAGGTTATCACGATCGAAACCCTGGTCCATTTTTTCGGCGTAGCGCACTTGTTTGAGGATCAGGTTGGAGCAGGTGAAGAGGGAGATAAAAATCAGGATTTGAACCGTGACTAATATCTTGTATAGAAAGGATTTGGATGAGGAGAGGCCGCCTTTTTTTCTGAATATCTCCACCGGTCTCAAGCGTGAGAGGTAGAGGGCGAGGTAAAATCCTGATATGATACCAATGAGGATGCAGAGGGCCAGGAAGCCGGGTAATAGCCAGGCTGAATCGACAGGTTTAAATTCCATTGAGGTGTTAAGGACCCTGTTGGCAAAGGGTAGGAGGAGGCTTACCATCAGGATTGATAGGGGGAAAGCCATGAGAGAGGTGAGGAGGGATTCGCCGAAGACCTGCAGGGATATATTGGCGCCGCTGGCTCCGCTTACTTTTCTCAGGCCTATCTCTCTAAACCGGGCTGAGGAGCGGGCTGAGGCGAGGATGATATAGTTGAAGGTGGCTATCAGGAGTACCAGGACGGCTATCAGACTGAATATTCGGATTTTTTTGGGATCGCCATAGGCTGTTCGGGCATTGCCCAGCTCTTTGGAGTGGAGGTAGATATCACTCACCTTTTGGGTGCTAAGCTTTAGTCGCCACTCGGGGTCGTAGTACTTATCCTCAATAAGTTTCAGTTTCTCGTTAAAATCTTTTTGTGATACGCCATCTTTGAGGCGAACATAAGTCTGGAAAGAGCCGGTACGGAAATTCGTCATGTAAGATGAATCCTTGAAGAGGGTCCCGTAGTATTCGGCTGCCCATTCGGCTGAGTACAGCACATCCGCTTTGAAGGTTGAATTGGCTGGCATGTCGTCGAAAACACCACTGATAGTAAAGCTGATATCAAACTGTCTGCCCTTGAGCCGCAGTTCCTTTCCTAAAGGGTTTTCATCAGGATAAGCTATCTCGGCCAGCTTTTTGGAGATAACAGCATTCTCCTTGCTTGATAATAGATTGTCTTTGTCACCCTTAAGGATATTGAAAGATAGTATATCAAAGATCCCCGGATCCGCTCCATCAGACCGGATGTCGATCGGGCGGTCGCCCTCAATGATAGCTGAGGCTCTTGCTCCTCCTACTCGGGAATAGGCCACTACTTCGGGCAGATCATCCATCAAAGCCGGTCCGAGAGGAAAAGCCGCCAGGGGCTCTGTCCAGTTAGGGTTCTGCACCAGGATGCGGTAGCTGGAGTTCCTGTGCTCGTGAGTATTATTCCAGGAGTACTCCTTACTGACGTAGAGGACGATAAAATATACCAGAGCCAAACCGAGCGTTAGTCCGATTACATTGATAAGCGTATAAAGCCAGTCTTTACGAAAATGCCGCAAAGCTGTTTTAAGGAAATGTTCAAACATCGGCGAAAGTTTTCATAAATTTAAACAATTTTTTAACGTAGGGACGGGGGCCTTGTGCCCGTCCGTTGGTTTGTCGTAGGGACGGGGGCCTTGTGCCCGTCCGTTGTTCGAATAGGCAATAATTTTAATTAGATGAAGTACAAATATTTATTCGGACCAGTACCATCGAGGAGGTTAGGTATGTCGCTCGGGATTGATCTCGTGCCCAAGAAGGTCTGTTCCCTCAACTGTGTTTATTGTGAGGTTGGTAGGACCACCGGTCTGACTGCCGAGCGGAAGGAGTATGTTCTTTTTGATAAGGTGATAGCTGAGCTGGATCATTATTTTAAGAATAATCCTGATCCTGATTACCTTAC
>CAYUNU010000501.1:0-2811 GCA_964446195.1 uncultured Porphyromonadaceae bacterium
CAAAAAATTGATGGTATTTTATGTCTGCAGTTATATATGCGTCAGCACCCCTGGATATAGCATGTTTAAGAAATTCACTACCACTTCCCCCAAGGACAGCAACCCGCTTAATTTCCTTATTCAAAAAACCTGTATGCCGAATACACCCGGTAGCAAAAACCCCTTTAACAAATTTCAAAAACGCCTCCTCACTCAATGATTCAGTCAGATTTCCAACTACACCAAGTCCAAAAGCCGGATTATCATTCTGTAAAGAATATATATCATAGGCTACCTCCTCATAAGGATGACTCGTTAATAATGCCGACACTACATCTCCCTGCAAATGTTTTGGGAATATTGTTTCAAACCTTTTCTCGGGTTCATAATGAAGATGCCCTTTTTTTCCAATGAAGGGATCAGCATCCAAATCAGCTCTAAAGGAACCTGTGCCTGCTACATTGAACCCACATGAATCGTAATGCCCTATATGACCAGCTCCGGCAGAAAAAACAGCCTCTACTACAATATCGAAATGGGCTTCAGGAATAAAACATACAAGTTTAAGTAAATCATCCTGCCTGGGAACCAAAATTTCTTTGTCTTTTAATGCAATTTTATCAGCAATTGCACCACTCACACCTTCCAATACCTGATCAAGATTGGTATGAGCCGAATAAATAATAAAATCTTCTTTTATTCCCCTGCGAATCATCCTGCTCACCAGATCATTGCCTGTGAATTTCTTCATACCTGAAAAAACCATGGGATGATGAGAGATGATCATATTGCATCCTAATTCCCTGGCTTCATAAAAAATGTCTTCAGTAACATCCAAACAGAGCAATACACCTGTAACAACAGCTCCTGTATCCCCAATAACCAAGCCTGAATTATCCCAAGACTCCTGCAATCCTAAGGGTGCAAAGGACTCAATGATTTTCACAACATCTCTGGCAACCATAAACAATTATTTTATCTCATCCCGAATATGCACAAGGAGATCCCTTATCTTCTGTAGCTTTTTAACCACCTGCACATTCTGATCCACATCATCCTTATTTTCCTTGATTTTTTGCTTTGCTCCCTTCAAGGTCAGGCCTCTTTCTTTTAAGAGATAATATATCAAATGTAAACTATCAAGATCCTTTTTCGTGTAGTAGCGGGTACCCTTGGAATTTCTTTTTGGCTTCAGTATAGAAAATTCCTGTTCCCAATATCGTATCGTCGAAGCGGGGAGGTCAAACATTTCAGCAACTTCCCTGATCGAGTAGAATACTTTTTCGATATTAGGTTCTTTATATGGCAATGATCAAAAATTCGATGATTCAATCTAAGGCCTGACCAGTCAATCGGGAATACTCAATCATCCTCTGGTAGTCCTCAGGAGTTATATCTTGGAAGAAGAAGTTTATCGGGTCTATCATCTTTTCATTCTTCCTCACTTCATAATGCAGGTGAGGAGCAACAGACAAACCAGTATTCCCAACCTCACCAATAATATCTCCCCTTTTTAGCTTTTGCCCCTCCTTAACAAGTATCTTGTCAAGGTGAGCATAAAAGGTCTGATATGAATATCCGTGATTAACAAGAATGTAAGTCCCATAACCCGACCTTGTCCTGTTTAGCTTAATTTTTTCTACTACTCCGTCGCCGGTAACATGCACAGGAGTCCCTCGTGGTGCTGTGAAATCAACCCCGGTATGAGGTCGTATCACTTTAAGTATTGGGTGTGTCCTCCTATTCCTGAAATGAGAAGATATCCTCTTGTATTCATCTATAGCTATTGGCCTGATACTAGGTATAGATAGCATCATTTCCTCGTTATTCTTAGCCATCTCAAAAACTTCATCATAAGAAGTGGATTGAACATATAACTTTGTCATAATACCATCCAACCTCTTTGCAACATCCGAAACAATATCCGAATTTTTATACCCTTCCAGATCTGAATAACGATTCACACCTCCAAAACCTGCCAATCTCTTTGATGATGGAATCGGCTCAGCTTCAAATATGACCCTGTAAATATTATCATCGCGATTCTGGATATCATCCAATACATTGATTGCTTGATCCATCTTTTTATCAAGCAACTCGTATTGAGTCAGAAGGAACTTGTTTTCCCTCTTTAACATCCTCTCCTTTGGCAAATCATAGAATAATGAAATGATCAGAAGCAAACCACCGCCAATTACCACACTCGAAACTAAATAAGCCAGAAACCTAAGAGACCTCTGCTTAAAACTCCTTTCGATACGGTCGAACGACAGCGATTCAGGATTAAACCTATACTTTGATTTCGCCATAAAATTCTCTCTGAAATATTTCCACCATTAGCTATCTTCGTGTCGCAAAATTATCGAAATAATCTAACTTTACAATATATATTATATCGCAGATACAAAAAAGACCAACTATGATAGAATCCAAAACAATACGGGCTAAATTTAAGACCTTCTTTGAAAGCAAAAATCATAAAATAGTTGCTTCTGCCCCAATGGTAATAAAAGGAGACCCAAGCCTGATGTTTACCAATGCCGGAATGAACCAATTTAAAGACATTTTCCTAGATAATACTAAACCAGAAATACTAAGAGTTGCGAATTCCCAGAAATGCCTTCGTGTTTCCGGCAAACATAATGACCTTGATGAAGTTGGCCATGATACTTACCATCACACAATGTTTGAAATGTTGGGTAATTGGTCCTTTGGTGATTATTTCAAAGAAGAAGCAATTGATTGGGCTTGGGAATTCCTTGTCGACTTGATGGGAATTGATCCAAACAGAATCTATGCAACCGTTTTTGAAGGTGATCGTATAGATAATCT
>CAYUNU010000502.1:0-2809 GCA_964446195.1 uncultured Porphyromonadaceae bacterium
CTTGGTTTTTTGCATACCGCAAAATTAGATTAGAAAAGGATGTTATTTCATAGGTAAATACTGATATTTATTGAGGATCTTCCCTAGAAAAGAATAGGGATTTCCCTACCTTTTTTAACCACAGGAGAGAGGATATATCGTTAGTAACACCACCCAACTCTCATATGTGTCCTTTAATCTGAACCTTATTTCATTAAGATTATACCCGTTTACGTCCCAGTGGGTTCAATGCTATTCCAGCCGGTCGTCGCTATTACCTCGATGGACTTTTCTCTCTAATTCCCCCCATTTATCCCATCGGCATCCATAGCATACATTCCTCTACCATGTGTAGCGATTACAATAATGTTATCCCGTGGATGAACTATCAGATCATGTACAAAACATGATGGTAAATTGCCCCCAAGCACTTCCCAATCTGCTCCCCCATTAAGAGTTACATACACCCCAACGTCTGTTCCAACATATAATATATCCTGATTTATTGGATCTTCCCTTACCACATTGACCGTTCCAAGAGGGATGTTATTGGAGATGTCTTTCCATGTAGCTCCGTAGTCTTCCGACTTCCAAACATAAACTGTGAAGTCATCATCTCTTTTGCCATTCTGACTCATATAAACTGTCCCTTCGTCAAATTCTGATGCAACAACTCTTGATATCCATCTGTCAGCCGCAATGCCCTCAACGATCTCAGTCCATTCTTCTCCATCATTCTTGGTGACCCACAGTCTGCCGTCATCTGTCCCAACGTAAAGGAGACCCTTCTTCAATGGGGATTCGGAAATAGCTGTTATGGTCTGATGTTTTACGTCACCTAAATGTTCGGGATTATTGTGCGACAGGTCTGGACTGATCTTTTTCCATGAATCTCCCTGATCTGTTGATTTAAAAAGATATTGCATTCCATGATAAATGGTTTTTGAATCATGTGGCGATAGAATAAAGGCAGCAAGCCATTGTCCTCTTAATGGAGGTTCACCTTCTTCTGCAACAGGCACAATATTAGTCCTTGTTGAAGGATTGATATAAACAGTCATTTCACCATTCCTACCCATTCTTTCAGTTGTATCAGGCTTGTTATAATCTGCCCTGGATAGAGTCCCATAAAAACCGGCAGAATATACCAGGTTAGGGTCATTTGGGTCTATTGCATGATGACTCCCTTCTCCACCGGGCGCTCCTTCCCAGTCAACAGCAGGGATTTTGTCCCTACCATTGCTCAAAATTACTTCACCCCTTCTACTACCATGGTCCTGAATAGATCCATAAACTTTGAAAGGATCAGACATATCATAGTTCACATTAAAGAACTGTACTGCCGGTAATCTCTCGTATGAACTCAGCCAGTTTTCTCCACCGTCTTTTGTTATGTGAACACCCTGATCATTATTGCATATCATAAACTGATTGTCGTCCTTATCTATCCATATCCCGTGATTATCTCCTCCGGCATTCCTGAAGCGCTCCCAAGTCTTGCCACCATCCTTTGTTACTCCTACCGATACACCCTGCAGGTAAATAGTGTTCTCATCAGTTGGATCAACAGTAATCTGACCAAAGACCCATCCGTAAGTATTACATAGCCTCTGTAGGGTAGGGTTATCCAAAGGACTTACTCTTTCCCAGGATTCACCTTTGTTAACTGATTTAAACAACTGGGCCCCCCTGATAAAACCACAGGATGGAAGTCCGTAGGAATCATTCTTTTCTGCTTCTGTAGGTTCGCGAACTACCTCGTAATCATCGATATAGGCATAAAGGATATTAGGATCCGTTTGAGCTATATCAATGCCTATTCTACCACGGTACTGTGGCTCCATTAATCCATTTGAGATTTCACTCCAGGTAAGACCACCATCGATAGACTTGAAGATTGAACAGCCCGTATAGCCGGCTTCTGTTCTTGGATCATTCCACTTTTTCCTGATTCTTTGCCAGGTTGAAACGTATAAGGTGTTTGGATCACCCGGGTCCATGTCAACATCGATAACACCCGTTAATTCATCTTTCTTGAGAGTTCTTGTCCATGTAGCACCACCATTGGTAGTCATGTATAATCCTCTTTCCTCATTAGGCGTCCATTCATTTCCCGAAACGCCAACAAAAACAATATCAGGATTTTCAGGATGAATAATAATCCTTGAGATTGTATTTGAATTCTCCAGTCCCATATGAGCAAAGGTCTTTCCACCATCAGTAGATTTATAGATTCCGCATCCGGCATGTGAGCTTCTGAAGATATTTGACTCACCTGTTCCAACCCATATAATATTTTTATCACTTGGTGCTATCGCTATATCTCCTATGGAAGATGATATCTCCTTTTCAAATATCGGTGACCATGAATCACCTTCATCAGTACTTTTCCAAACTCCTCCTGAAGCACTTGCCGACAGGATGAAATCTTTATCAGGAGAAACAGCAACATCTACCATTCTCCCACTGGTGTTTTTTGGACCGATAAACTGCCAGTTTAAATTATTGAAGGACGAGTTCTGCTCCATGTTAAGATGAGTATCCCAGGCTGCTAGCCTGTCTTTTCCATCCTTAATAATGTTTTTTTCCTTTAATGAGCATGAGGATAATAATACCAGGGTGGCCACAAAAATGACCCGGATTGAATTGGAAAGACTATTTTTCATTTTTTCCTCCTAATGATTTAATTGTTATTTAGTTATCTAATTTAGACAAAATCAAGGATTTCTCACCCACTTCAAATAGAAAATCCGTAAAATGGGATTGTTATTTTCAGGATTGCTTTCAAAAATCACCTTTGATATCTCTAAATAATAGCCTAACTTTATAT
>CAYUNU010000503.1:0-2797 GCA_964446195.1 uncultured Porphyromonadaceae bacterium
TCAGGATTAATGGAATAATTTATGGAGCTACGGAAATCTGCCTTTTCAAGATTTGTGCTCTCAAAAATTGCTCCACTAAGATCACAATTATCAAATTTTGAAGCACTTAGATCAGCCTCAGCGAAATCTACTTCTTGCAGATTGCAATTTACAAATTCTGTGGATTTAAGCTTCAGCTGGAAGAACGAAGACAAATTAAGCTGACAATCCCGAAAATTCATGCTAATGATAAACTTATTGCAGTCCTCAAAATGCAGTCCAAGCATTTTACAGTTGGTAAATTGGACATCGCTGAAAGTTGTATTCGCCAATTTTGCCATGCTAAAATCACAGGCATCAAACTCACATTCAAGAAAGCTAATATTGGACAAATCCGATTGGGCAAAATTGCAGTTTAAAAATCGGCAGCTCTCATATTCCGCCGTCTCCAAGGGCTTGATAGTAAATTTTTCTCCAGAAAACTGTTTGTTTTCAATATATTTTGTCATTGTTTGATCATTATTTATTATGTTACCATCAATCGGGTTTTGTCAAATGCTTCAAATTCTTTTGTTTCTACTATCGTTTTTATCCTCTCAACCGTATAATATAGCTCCATAAATGAATTATACAATGGGGCAATTCCTATCCTGATGTTGTTCGGTGGCCTAAAATCAGGAATAATAGGAATAGCAGCACTTTGAGGCTCAATCATCGCCCGGTTGATCCTATAAGCATCAGGATGGTGAATAGAGACATGTGATCCCCGCTTCTCATCATCAAGAGGTGATGCAAAGCGGAAGCCAAGAGGCAGCAATACATCTCTTAACATCTCGATAAGAAACCTACTCTGTTCAAGGCTTTTAGCTCTCAGCCTATCAATACCAGCCTCCAAAATAATATCCAGTCCGGGCTCAATAGCTGCCGTCGACAATACTGGAGGTGTACCGATGGCAAACTTCTGGATTCCCGGATCGGCTTGAAATTTTTGATCAAAATCGAAGGGTCTTTCATGTGCAAACCACGACCAGATAGGGTTTGTTAGCTGTTCCTGAAGATCTTTTCTTACGTAGAGAAAAGCTGGTGCACCCGGACCACCGTTTAGGTATTTATAGGTACATCCAACAGCCATATCGGCATTTGTTTCATTAAGCTTCACCGGAACAGCACCTGCAGCATGCGAAAGATCCCATATAAGCAGACTGTCATTGTCATGAGCCAACTTATTCATCCTTTCCATGTCGTACATAAAAGAGCTTTTAAATGCTACATAAGAAAGGGTAAGCAAGGCAGTGTTTTTATCCAATAGATCTTGAATATTATGATCCTCAACTGTAATGCCATCTTCGCTTGTAGCCAGACTGATAGTATGATTAGTATAATGCTGTTTTACAAGGGATTGCAGGACATATAAGTCGGTAGGAAAATTTATATCATCGGAGATAATTTTTGTTTTTCCTGATTTAACCTTAAGAGATGCGTATGCAAGTTTGAAAAGATTGAGTGAGGTTGAATCACCAACAAAGATCTCATCCTCCCGAGCCCCAACAATTTTCGCAATTTTTGCTGCGATAGAAGCAGAAAGATCCATCCAGTTTTCATTCCAGCTTCTGATAAGACGCTTCCCCCACTGATTTTCAAGAATATCAGTACTAAAATCAATGGTTCTGAGTGGCAATTTACCCAATGAATTGCCATCGAGGTATATCAGTTCTTCATCATCAGCAAAGTTGTACCTGAATCCTGATAACACATCCTTTTTATCAAATTCCAGAGCCTTCTTATAAAACTTTTCCATCAGGATAATTTTACTTATTAAATTTTGTCTTTACTATTTCATCCACCCAAAGACTATGCATTTTACCGGAATAATGCAGCCCATCCTTTGCAGTGTAAGACTTGTCTTTTGCAGCCTTTCTTGATATTTCTGTTATATCAATGAAATCGACTCCCTTTTTCAGTGTCTCTTCCTTCATAAGCATATTGTATGCCTCAATCTCTGCCACGATCTTATCCCTGTCCCTTCCCTTGGCGAAAGGAGTCAAGCCCCAGTGAGGAATAGAAATAATTATAACATTATCAGGCTTATTCCCGGCGAACTTTATTGCCATATCAAGTAACTCAGCATATTCGCCTCGGTATTCTTCAGGGTCTCTTCCCCTATATTGATTATTCACTCCAATTGATAAGGACACCAAATCGTAGGTTTCATCAATTTTGGCACCAAGGATTGCAGCCTTCAGTTCATCAGTTGTCCAGCCCGTTTTTGCAATGATTACCGGATCATCTACCTCCATGCCTAATTCTCGCATATTATTTGCCAATATAACAGGCCATCTGTCAGATTCAGCCACACTCTCACCTATCGTATAACTATCGCCTAATGCTAAATATTTCATTTTTGATTTGACGGACGACCACAAGGGTCTCGTCCCTACTCCTTGGTTTTGCATTCGCTGAATTCCGGCTGCGTTGCCATCTTTTCTGGATTCAGAAGCACCATAATATACTTTGTTCTCCGCATCCCATTTTATAGCCTGATATCCACCATATCCTCCTCTGGTACGTCCTACATTATGCCCACGATTCTCTAATTCGTCAAGCACATCCTGCCCATATCCTGATTCAAGATAAGCCTTACCACCGTTTGTCATTTTACTCCCGGTTGGTTGTGAGGATCCTGAATGTCTTATACGGGGTGCATCACCGGCTTCCTGCAGGTTCATTCCAAAATCTATTAGGTTCATAACAACCTGGGCATGCCCCTGCGGCTGCATTGATCCACCCATCAGACCAAAACTAATCAGTGGTTTACCAT
>CAYUNU010000504.1:0-2786 GCA_964446195.1 uncultured Porphyromonadaceae bacterium
GGAACCTTTGGGTTTGGTCTTTTGTTGGATAAGGATCCTTTTGCGTATTCCTATGTGTATCCAATTCTTGCCGGCTTGGGAGTTATATCAATACACCTTCTCAGTAGAATACCCTTTGAAAGTCATATGATTGAAGTTAAAAGTGGCTTTTTCGACTCAATCAGAAAGTCTTTGGTGAATATGTGGCAGATTATAATTAAAAATAAGCCTTACCGTGATTTTGAGATAGGCTTTATGTTGTACGGCTTTGCATGGATGACAACCATTGCTGTCATAACTATTTTCTTTGATAAGGTGTTGAATATGAACTATTCAACGGTTGCTTTTTATAAAAATGCATATAATATCCTGGCTATCCTGATCTTACCATTTTTTGGCAGGTTAATAGGGAAGATAGACCCACGTAAATTTGCGGTTTATACTTTTTTATCCTTGTTATTGTTTTTACTTTTTTTGGCACTTACCGAATATTTCCCTCAATCATTTGAATTTTTGGGAATTAGAATTTATTACACATTAATACTGGCATATATGGCGCATGCTGTTTTTGCTGCTACTATGGCTCTTTTATGGTTTATCGGGTCGGCATATTTTGCCAAAGATCAGGATGCAGCCAACTATCAGTCAGTTCACCTTACGCTAACAGGAATGAGGGGCTTATTTGCCCCTATTGTGGGAGTCGTTTTCTACGAATTATTTGGATTCTCCTGGACTTTTGGAATAGCTATTTTTAGTTTAACAATAGCAATTATCCTGATGTTTCTAAGTATGAAAAATCGTAATCTGGATAAGCAATAAGTGTATTTTTGTATCTTCGTTTTTTCTAAAAATGTATATCATGAATAAACAAATTTTTGTACTAATATTTGGATTATTGATTTCCACATTTTGCAATGCACAGGTTGATAAAAGTGACTGGGCTGACGGTTCCCCTGAGGGATGCACAAGTGTAACTGCCGGAATAATGGCTACCATTGATGGCTCAGTGATTACTTCACACACCGATGATAGTCATCGCACTAGATCATGGATGGATATCATCCCGGCTATAAAGCACAAAAAGGGAAGCACAACAACAATGTACAAGCGGATGGCAGATGATTCTAAAGCTATGCCAGCCTATAAGCATGATCCTGTTGGTGAGATTCCACAGGTGAAGCAAACCTACGGATTTGTAAATACTGCCTATCCTTGTATGAACGAATATCAACTAGGTGTTGGAGAATCAACTTTTGGTGGTCGTCCTGAGCTTCAATCAGATGCTGGCATCATCGATTGTCAAAGGCTTATCCAGCTTATGCTGGAGAGAACAAAAACTGCCCGGGAGGCTATCGAATTAGCTGGATCTTTACTGAAAGAGTATGGATGGAATGATGCCGGTGAATGCATGACTATAGCTGATCCTAATGAGGTTTGGCACCTCGAGGTAGTTGGTCCGGGTAAAGGTGAGGTTGGGGCCGTATGGGTCGCACAAAGAGTACCTGATGATCATATATCAGTTAATGCTAATGCTAGCACAATCAAAGGAATGAATCCAAAGGATAAGGATTTTTTTCTTGTCTCAGATAATATTTATGATGTAGCTCTAAAAAACGGATGGTGGAAAAAGGGCGAAGAGTTCCGTTTCTGCTATGCTTATGCACCGGAAAGCAGGAATTCCATTGCAGCTCGCAGAAGAGAGTGGCGAGTTTTCGACCTCTTAGCTCCATCCCTGAAATTGGACCCTAATGCAGAGAATTATCCATTTTCTGTTAAGCCTGATAATAAAGTGAGTTTTCAAGATTTGGTTATGGTTTTTCAGGATTTTTATGAAGGTACTGATTATAATTTCGTTAAAGATATTACTGTAACTGATGAGGATGGTAAAACCGTTATATCTCCAATGGCCAATCCTTTTATGCCATATGACATGAATAAAGCTTTCAGAATAAATGGTGGTTGGGGTTGGAGAGGCGAGCGTACTATAGCCAGGTGGTATACGATGTATGCCACTATTATCCAATGTAGAAATTGGCTTCCTGATGATATTGGTGGTGTCGTTTGGTTGGCTCAGGATAATGTTGCATCCTCGATTTATATTCCTGTTTTTGCGGGTACCAGCGATCTGCCAGAGTCTTATAAAACACCTGGCAGGGTTAATGGGTATACGAGCGAAAGTGCATGGTGGGCATTTAATCGGCTTGGGACGCTGGCAGCTCAGCGGTGGGGCGATATGAGAAAAGACCTCGAGAATGTATGGCAGCCAATGCAAAATGATGTTTATCAAGAATTTCTTAGAATGGAATCCCGACTTGAAAATGTTAAGAAGGATGATGATAGGAGTAGGATTTTAACCGAGTTTACATTGAATTGGGGCGAAAAAGTGGTTGGTGAAGCCTGGAGATTAGGCGATTTCCTGTGGACAAAGTATGATGAAAAGTTTTAATTTCTAAATTTAAAAATGTGGCAAAGCTAAGCCTTTCCAACAGCATAAAATACATATTGTTCTTTGGTCTGGGAATACTGATTTTTTATTTTGTTTATAGAGGGCAGGAACCAGGGGAAATATGGTCAAAGGTTAAAGAATTTAAGCTTGAGTGGATAGTTTTATCCTTTGTCTTTTCAATTTTTAGCCACATCATCCGGGCTCTCAGATGGAGAATGTTGATTCAGCCTCTTGGGTATTCACCTGGCCGACTCAATACTTTTCTGGCTATTCTGGTTATGTATCTGGCTAATTTTGCTTTTCCAAGACTTGGAGAGATAAGTCGGTGCGGCGTTTTAACAAAGTATGAAAAGGTGCCTTT
>CAYUNU010000505.1:0-2781 GCA_964446195.1 uncultured Porphyromonadaceae bacterium
AGAAATGATGCGATGCGAGTTGCAGGTTCAATAATCGACCTTAACTCCGTCTATGAAGGATTTGATGGAAATAATCGTGTGCTCGTTAAAGGTAACCCAAACCTTAGTAATATTCGAACTATAATGATTGGTGTTAGGAACCCAAGATCTGGAGGGGGCAATGATATGGATGATGGTGCTCCAAAAACAGCCATTATTTGGATGAACGAACTGCGCTTAACCGATTTTAATGAAGATGGTGGATGGGCTGCAAATGCCAGAATGACCGCCAGGCTAGCAGACCTTGGTACCTTTAGTTTGTCGGGTGGAACAAGTAATCCAGGATTCGGTAGCATAGAGAAAAAAGTGCAGGAGAGAAGCAAGGAGGAGGTAATGCAATATGATATGTCAACAAGCCTTCAACTCGGAAGATTTTTTCCAAAAAAAGCTGGTGTAAATATTCCTATGTATGTGGGCTATTCGGAAAGAAGAAGCAATCCGCAATACAATCCATTGGATCCTGATATCCCTCTTACGGCAGCGCTGAGCAATGCTGAGTCAAAGGAGGATAGAGATTCAATTATTTATATTTCTCAGGCTTATAATAGACGCAAGAGCGTGAATTTCACAAATGTTAAGGTGGAAGGTAAAAATATGCGTGATGCTAAAATTTATAGCCTCTCAAACTGGTCCGTTTCATACTCATATAATGAGGTGTTGTCCAGGAATATTAATACCGAAAAGAATCTTAACAGGAATTATAGTGGTGTGCTTAGCTATATTTATAATAGCAAACCAAGGCCATGGGAACCCTTCCGAAAATCTTCAACACTGAACAAACCAGTTTATAGGATCATTAAAGATTTTAATGTTTTCTATAAGCCAACAATGCTACGCTTCCAAACAAATCTGGATAGGAGATATAACGAAGTTAGGTTAAGGAATGTGGCTAATCCATATCTTAAAATTCAACCGACATATAATAAGAATTTTAACTGGAACAGAATATACGATTTTAAGTGGGATCTTACTCGTGCTCTAAAAGTTGACTTTACTGCCTCTAATGTTGCCAGGGTCGATGAACCTGATGGAATAATGGATAAATCTGAACCAGATTTTCAGGCTAAGCGCGATAGTATTTGGCAAAATATAATTGGTTTTGGAAGAAATACCCAGTATCATCACGGAATAAACGCCCAGTATACTGTACCTATAAACAAAATCCCTTTGTTTAGCTGGATGTCATTAACAGCTAATTACATGACTGAATACGACTGGACGGCCGGGCCTATTACGGCTGATACTATCCAACTTGGAAATCAAGTAGAGAACTCAAGCCAGTTACGACTCAATGGAACGCTTAATTTCCAGAGCTTGTATACAAAAGTTGGCTTCCTGAAAAAGATTGATGATAAGTACAAACGTAAGTCGTCAGGCAGGGATAACAAAGTGGATACAGAAGTCGTTAACTACTCAGCGGATAAGTTTAATACCAAAAAGAACCAGAGGACACTGGTCATACATGATCTTATGACCAAGGAGGTTAGAGTTCAGGTGTTTGACGCATATGACGTCCCGGTTGATGTTGAAATGGACGTAGTTAATGAGAGGCGGATCAGGATAATAAGCCCAATAGATATTAGTAATGGACGGGTTGAAGTTGAAGGAAATCTTGTGGTGAGGGAAAATCCTCTTATCTATATTGCTGAGAATACTGCAAGAATTTTGATGGGTGTGAAAAATGTGTCCTTAGGCTATACAAATGGTAATGGGACATATTTACCTGGTTTCATGCCTGAACCACAATATTTGGGCATGCGTTCTCAGGATGGCTATTTAACTCCCGGCTTCGGATTTATTATGGGTGTCCAGGATGAGTCTTTTGGTGATCATGCAGCTGATATGGGATGGATAACTACTGATTCAACAATGAATGATGCTTTCTTCCTGAATAATAATGAAAATTTTACCTTGAGAGCAAGCGTTGAGCCTTTGCCCGACCTGAGGTTGGATATTAATGCTAACCGCTCAATGAGTCAAAACCTTGAGCAGTATTATAGATACCATGGTGATGATGGCTTTAGTGCTGATAATAGAATGATTAGTGGTAATTTTACTATGAGTTTCTTATCACTCAGCTCTGCTTTTGAAAAGGCCCCTACCGATTCAGATAATTCTTCTGAATCCTGGGAGAGATTCAAGAATAACCGTTTTGTTATTTCTCGAAGACTTTCCCAGCAAAGATTAGACGCCCAGATGCCGGAAAGTCCTGCTTACGATCCAAATTTGGGTGCCGACCCGGGCTATACTAATGGATATGGCTCAACTTCTCAGGAGGTGCTCATACCAGCATTCCTGGCGGCGTATTCCAATACAAACCCCGAAAATGTTGGACTTTCATCATTCCCGGGTGTGCTCAGTATGATGCCTAACTGGAGAATAAATTATAGTGGCTTACAAAAGATAGAGTTCTTTAAGAAGTTTGTTAAGAACCTGAACATAATTCATTCTTACAAAAGTACATACGCAGTAGGATCATATGCTACTAATTTGTTTTATGATCCGGATGAAACGGATGGCTTGAACTATATCAGAGACCTTCAGATGAACTTCTTGCCAGAGAGAGAGATTGGTGGTATCAGCATTTCCGAGCAATTTAGCCCTTTGATTAGTCTGGATGTTCAACTGGTCAATAGTTTTACTGCCAGAATTGAAATGAAAAAGACGCGTAATCTGTCATTAAGTTTTAATAATAACCAAATGATGGAGAATAAATCTGATGAATATATTATTGGAGCTGGT
>CAYUNU010000506.1:0-2768 GCA_964446195.1 uncultured Porphyromonadaceae bacterium
CCTCCTCTATCCTCTGCTCACGTGTTTCACCGCAATGTCCCTCCGGATTAGCGTCCAGGTAGTGGGGGTTAATCTGAAAAGGGATTAAATTAAAGCCATGGAAGCCCCTGGGATCAATTACAGGCATATCGTTGGTAGTCTTGATCGTAGGACACGCCAGGTTCGAACCAGCACTCCAGCCAACATAAGGAACACCTTTCAGCACCCTTTCCCTCACTACATCAATAAGATGATTGTCGTGAATCTCCCTCGTCAGATGCCAGGTGTTACCCCCGCCAACAACAATAGCCTCTGCTTCCTCAACAGCAAGCACCGGATCTTTATGCCTGTGAATAGAATCGACCTGATAACCTAATTCATCAAAACGACTCTGCAGTTTCTCGGCATACTCATCGTAAGAAAAACTGACGGCAGCATAGGGCAGAAACAGAGTTTTTTTTATATCTGGACCCAGAAAAGCCTGGATGTTAGCCTTGGGGTAATCCAAATAGGGCTCCCCTGGATTGGTAGAATTACTGATTAGTAATAGCCTCATAATCAATTAATAATTTAGTTCTCAAATAATTTTAATAGCTTCTCTTTATCGAAATTGTTCACATTTCTGGCAATAGCAATACTGCTGAACTGATTGGTAAAAGAATTGTAAATAAGAAGTTTTCCCGACATTACCTCCCCCGCACCACTAACTATCTTAAGCACTTCGTTGGCCTGGATCAATCCTATAATGCCCGGTATTATACTGTATATACCTACCACATCAGAAGTACCATTAACATGATCACCAGCTGCAGGAAAAAGACAACGATAAGAAGGACCATCCTTATATGCAAAAACACTTACCTGCCCCTGATACTTGAATACCGAAGCATGAACAAGCGGCTTACCGGTAAAAACAGCTGCATCAGAAAGAACATACCTGGCCTTGATATTGTCAGTACAATCAACAATAACATCATACTTATCAAAAAATTCAAGGGCATTATTATAATTTATCCTGATGTTAACAACATCAAAATCAACATTGGCATTCAATTTTTTCATGCGGTGAGCTGCAACAATCGCTTTGTGCTTGCCAAGATCATTCATCCCATAAAAAACCTGCCTCTGGAGATTGGATATGTCCACAACATCATCATCCATAATTCCTATCCTGCCAACCCCACCGGCCGTCAGATATTGTATAACAGGGCAACCAAGACCTCCTGCACCTACAATAAGAATGCTGGAATTCCTGATTTTTAACTGGCCCTCCTCACCTATCTCATTAAGAATCAGATGACGATGATATCTATTCTTCTCATTGCTGCTTAAACCGGTCATGGAGCCAAGTTAATAAAAAACAGAAGAGACGCATAATTATGCGTCTCTTCTCATAAACCTAAATCAAACTTCTATTATTGTTAGCTGCCAATATGAATCCCAACTGTAACAGGATAAATATCCGGACCCAAACCATCTTCAAATAAGGTTTGTGGGTAATAAGTAGCAAAGAAGGCAAAGTCGCCGTATCCAACCCTGGCCGTAAAGCCATATTTGAAATTTCTGAGATTAAAATCACCCTTAATTTTGTCTTTCTGCTTCTCTCCATCTATCGTGTATTTCTGAACCTGACGTGAACACAGACGCATGCCACCTACAACACCCGCGGAAAGATGGATTCGGTTATACTCACCCGTAACAGGTAACTGAATCTCAGCCATCAGAGGAATATTTAAATACACGGAACTGAACCTGTTCTTGTCAAAATCTATATCAACAGGAACACCAACGACCTTACCATCAATATAATCTATATCAACGTCATTAGATAACATGTAGCGGTTATATTCCAGACCCAAACCCGTAACCACTCCGAAGTAGTTTCCTATCAAACCGAATGATTTTTCTGCAAAATTGAGGTTAACACCCCATGAATTGGGAACTTGAAGCTTCATAAAATCTTCCTCAGGTAAAAAATCAAACTGATAGTCGGCATTAACGAAGTTGTTTACACCAAATTCAAACCCATCCCATACTCCATTCATCCTGCGCATCTTCTTTTTCTTTTTGTAAACATGCTCATGCCCATCTTTGTCATTATCAGTAATAATCCTGACCTCCTTATCATCGTCCACGATGATGGTGTATTCCTTTTTACCAATCCTGACCTTTGATGTGTCCTGCTCTTGTGAATATACTGCTGCTCCAAATCCTATCAAAACAGCCAATACCAGCGAAATCCTTTTCATAATATAAAATTTTAATTGTTTTCGATTGTCTGGAGTTAGGACGTTGAAGTGTGAAAAAAAGTTACAGATGCCTAGTCAATCTGTACCATTTTCTTTCTTACTGGGGTATTAAAACCAACGAGAGCTGATTCGAAGGATACTGCAAGCAACTCCCCTGATTCACTATACTCCCGCTCAATATCAGCATTCGTCCCAAAAATACTGGATACTTTTTCCAAACCGGCATCCGCCAATTCCCATAAGCTGAATCGCGACTTTTTCACTAACTCCGGATCCTGATTGAGTATTTGCTTTCGTATTAAATCACCGGAGAAAGCAAGAAAAGTCTGATATTCATCATCTGCCACGTTTGGAATTGCTCGGAAAGCAAAAACTGATGATGATGGTGGCATTTCATTATTAACAGAATGAATTGTGCTGATCTTATGAGGAGCCAAAGCAAGCATAACATTAAACTCCCTGGCCATGGATTCATCTCCCCCAACTTGCTTATCTAAAAAGATTACCGACGAATTTCTTAGCTGCTTTCCATCTTGCTCT
>CAYUNU010000507.1:0-2753 GCA_964446195.1 uncultured Porphyromonadaceae bacterium
TAGATAATTTCTACAAGGGTATAGAAACAATTACTTATTTCTACAAGCATTATGTTGATATAATGAATAAGTAGGTAAGATATTATTAGTAAAAAAGGGGGGCTATCTCAAATGGGGTAGCCCTTTTTTTGTAAAGAAAAAATAGTAGAGGGGACAAAATGCGGGGGTTGTGTTGATAAAAAGTTAAAAAACCAAGGTGTTTGACGAAAAAATAAGGGGGTATTTAAGAAAAATAAGTAATTTTACGGCATCAAACTAAAAAATCTAATTGATGTCAACTATTCGTAATGCCGCTATGCAGGAGTTGTTTTCCAGGACTCCTAAGCCCGTTCAAGCTCCGGGGGAAAAAGTATCTGAATATTATGGGATGAATACTTTTGATTTGGAGACAATGAAAAAGTATTTGCCAACCTCGGCCTATGAGAACATCAGGAAGGCTATTGAATCATGGGGTGTAATAGATCAGAAGATAGCCGACTCTGTGGCCTCTGCTATGAAAGCCTGGGCTATGGAGAAGGGGGTTACTCATTATACTCACTGGTTTCATCCTTTAAATGGCTCTACTGCAGAGAAGCATGATGCTTTCTTTGAACCCAATCGAGAGGGGCAGGTATTTGAGCATTTCAGTGGAAAGTCGCTCATACAGCAGGAGCCGGATGCATCTTCTCTACCTAGTGGAGGAATCAGGAATACATTTGAGGCCAGAGGATATTCGGCATGGGATCCATCATCCCCGGCATTTATTATTGACAATACGCTTTGCATCCCAACTGTATTTGTGTCATATACGGGAGAGGCGCTTGATTATAAGACTCCTTTATTAAAATCCTTATTTGCCTTGGATAAGTCGGCTGGGAAAGTGTGCAGGCTATTCGACAAGGAGGTTAAGCGGGTAATAAGTACTCTTGGGTGGGAACAGGAATATTTCCTGGTAGACGAGGCTATGTTTTATGCCAGGCCTGATTTGGTTCTGACAGACAGGACGCTTATGGGGCATGCTTCAGCGAAAGATCAACAGTTGGCGGATCATTATTTTGGATCTATTCCTGAGAGAGTGATTAATTTCATGAAGGATTTTGAGATAGAGTGTTACAAGCTGGGTATTCCTATACGTACCCGTCATAATGAGGTAGCTCCTAACCAATTTGAGTGCGCTCCTGTTTTTGAAGAGGCCAATCTCGCAGTTGATCATAACCAATTGCTAATGGATGTTATGAAGCGTGTGGCCAGGCATCATAAGTTCAGAGTTCTGCTCCACGAGAAGCCATATAAGGGGGTTAATGGAAGTGGTAAGCATAATAACTGGTCGCTTTTAACTAATACAGGTGTAAATCTTTTATCCCCGGGTTCAACTCCAAAATCCAATCTTCAGTTTATTACTTTTTTGATGAATACAGTAAAAGCTGTTCATGACAATGCCGATTTGATCAGGGCTAGTATTGCCTCAGCTGGCAATGAACATCGTCTTGGAGCAAATGAAGCGCCACCGGCCATCATGTCAGTTTTTCTTGGAACACAGATAACAAAAATTTTAGAAGAGATAGAGCAAAAGGTGCCTGAAGGAAAGATGACTCCTGATGAGAAAACCGAGCTAAAGCTTAATATTGGTAAAATTCCACAAATATTGTTGGATAATACAGACAGGAATAGGACTTCACCATTTGCATTTACAGGTAATCGTTTTGAATTCAGAGCAGTAGGTTCATCAATGAACTGTGCGGCACCAATGACTATTCTGAATACGGCTGTTGCAAATCAGCTTTCTGAATTTTATGGAGAGGTTTCTGAATTGACTAAGCAAGGGATCAAAAAGGATGAAGCAATATTCCAGGTGCTCAGAGGATATATTATCCATTCCAGAAACTCCTACTTTGAGGGAAATGGTTATAGTCAGGATTGGGTAGAAGAAGCAGAAAAGAGGGGTTTGACGAATATTTCGGATGCGCCTGAAGCCATGAAGGCCTATGTTTTCCCAAAATCTATTGAACTGATGGCCAAGCAGCAAGTTTTAAGTGAGAGGGAGCTGAACGCACGACTGGATATAAGGCTTGAGACTTTCACGAAAAAGATTCAGATTGAATCCAGGGTATTGGGTGATCTGGCAGTTAATCATATTATTCCAACTGTTATCAAATATCAGAATAGACTTATTGAAAATGTGAAGGGATTGAAGGAGATTTTACCAGCCAACGAGTTTGGGGATGCAGCCAGTCATCAGCTTAATGCTATAAAGCGGATTTCAAAGCATAAGGCACTGATTCAGGAGATGGTGATTGAAATGATTGACGCCCGGAAGAAGGCGAACAAAATTGAGAACATTCGGGAACAAGCTGATTCATATAGCAAGACTGTTAAGCCTTATTTGGAAACCATCAGGTATCATGTTGATAAGCTCGAATTAATTGTTGATGATGATTTGTGGCCTCTGCCAAAATACAGGGAATTGCTTTACGCGAAATAGAAAAAAACCGCAAACCAGGCCCCGATAATATACGATAGGCGGTATTGGTCTCGTTACTTGTTTTGAATGAGGCAAATATTGCCTATTTTTACATCAACTCCAGAGAAATGGATTTGTTTATGAAAGCACTGAGAATCATATTAATAAGCTTATTGGCAGTTATTGTTGCTCAACCCGCAATTGGCCAGAGGCGGGATTTAACCCTGGCAGCCGACAAGGTTTTTGAAATAGGGGAATATTTTAATGCCGTTGACAAGTACAAAAAGGCGAGCTCAAAAGAGAAGGACAGAGA
>CAYUNU010000508.1:0-2733 GCA_964446195.1 uncultured Porphyromonadaceae bacterium
CCTGCAAAACAAGATAATACCCCATAATCCTCATGTTCATAAGAGTATTGAATCTGAAAATCGTTCAATTTATCATAATACCTGATAATCTGCCCCACAGCAACCGCAACACAACCAACAATAGTTCTCTTATTCTCTTCGTGATCAAAGGGACAATAGTAATTATACGGCGCCCCCTGGTTCCAGGCTGTTTGGCACAATGGCTCAACGGCTAATCTACCGGATTTTAACTTTGCAATGATCCTGTCTGGTGCATATCCGGGTGAATCTGTACTTTCTGCAAGAGCATCCGCCCAGGATTCCACCATATTGGTAGAATCAGTTGGAAATGAGAAATGGTTGGAATAAGAATAGCCCATAACCTCCTGATCTTCGCCAACAGACCGCAGTAACACAAAACCTTTTGGGGTACTGAAATTTACTACAGTGAGATTTCGATACACAAAGGATGTATCAACAGATAGTTCTTCAATATTCTGAGAAGAATATGGGTAGTTTAATTTGAAGAATGTCTGTGCACTCTGCTCCAAAAACGAATTATCCTGTGAATAGACCGATAAAATCAGGAATAAAAAAAACGATACAATTAAGCCTTTCCTCATAGCAAGAATCATCAATATTAATTATTCCATGAAAGTACAGTATTTTAGTAATTCTGCCATTCAACACTAGAACTATTTGAAAGGCCAAGCAGAAAATCATAATAAATTCTTGACCCGGCATTCAAAGCACTAATAGGAATACGCTCATCGAAATTATGAATAGTGGCCAAAAGATCATTACTCAAGGGAAAGGGATTTGAACCATATGCCAGGATTCCCTTGGTTCTGAAATGTATGCAATCGGAGTATCCGGGTAGCAAAGCGGGCACCACTCCGCAGGTTGGAAAGCTCTTTTTAATGGCCGTCTCAAATATTGTATAAAACTCGTTATCTATTGATGAAGGCTTTGTTCCGGGCAAGGACTCACATACTAATACTTCAATATCAGGATTGTCTATAATTTTCTTAATTGATGCTATAAAATCATCTACTTCCTGCTCAGGCAATAAACGACAATCCAGGCGGCACTCCATACTCTGAGGAAGAGAATTAGTGGAATGTGAAACTGTTTTATAATCAATCAGAGTTATTGAATTGGTATAAAAAATCATCATCCGCGGATCCTTTCTCACTCTACTTACTATCAAGGGCTTGAAAAGACGAGGGTATTTCATCACTACAGCCACAACACCCTTTTCTAAATTTCCCAGGCCTTTCAACATTCCAATATTCGTTTCATTGAAAATAAAAGGAGGCTTTGATGATAAGAGGCGGCTCAATGCTAAAGTCAAATCCTTGGCAGAATAATTTGCCGGTGCACTCGACCCATGAGCAAAGGTATTATGTGTTAATCTAAGCTTAATCCTAAGAGGCTTTTTATCAGCAACGGATAAGCCAAAAACGTCCTGTTCCTTGTTAGCCATCACTATACCTTTAATACCCATAGGCCCCTCACAAAAAACAACAGCGGGATTTAGGAGATCTATATACCTTTCAACAACATAATCGGCACCATTGTCACTGATCACCTCCTCTCCCGAAACAGCTAAAAAAGTAATGTTAAAGTCTAATTCCTGATTTCCCTTTTCTGCTTTGAACCTTAACAAAGCAAATAGCTGAGCAACTCCAATTCCCTTCATATCTATTGCTCCTCTACCCCATACTTCACCATCCACAACCCGGCCCTGAAATGGCGGATATTTCCATTCCGATGAATCCCCTGGAGGAACAACATCAATATGATTCAATAAAATAACATTGGGCTTGTTATAATCAAGGGGATAAATGGATGCAGCAAAATTATAGTTATCCTCTTCGTTCCCCAACTGATGAGTGTAAAGGCCGTTTTGCTCACAAACAGATTTCAAAAACTCACCGGCTTTTTTCTCATGACCCGTTATAGAATTAATCTGCAGGAACTTGCTAAGGAAATCAACATTATTTATTTCCTTTTTATCGAGTATTACAGACCAGTCAGAATCTGCTTGAAGAAATTGTGAAAAGCTGATCTTTGGCCAGCAAAATCCAAATAATAATACAAAAAAGCCGCCTAAAAAAAGCTGTTTTAGCTTAAGCCGGTATCCGTTCATAGTATGATTCTATCAATATCAATAAACATTATTCTCCCTAGGTGGGAATCCAAATTTGGAAAAAAATATTCGCAAAAAAAAACAGGATTATTTATCCATTAAACCAATCTTATCTATCACCAGTACTCCATCCATAAACAAAGCATCAACAGGCTTTCCGATCATACTTACATCCTCAAAAGGATCACCATCAACAATAAGCAGATCAGCTGTTTTACCAACTTCGATTGAGCCAAAGCTATCTTCAATACCCATCGATTTGGCACTATTAATCGTTGTTATTCTTAACACTTCGGCATTACTCACAGGCCCATCAATATCCTCCTGATTTACAGCTAATTTCATCAGCGCAAGTTCATGACCAATCATTGCAGGCGTGCAGGATTGAATACCGCCATCATTCCCACAGGACATTTTAACGCCTTGTCCAAAAAGAATTTTGGCATTGTTGAATCCATATGCCGGAAAACCACTGAAATGAGACAACAGCCTTGAAAGATTTATAAATCCAAACATATTATACTTGCTCTGATGAGCCTTATTAAAGCCTTCCTTAACGAATTCTCTCAGCTCCGGAATCCAAAATTCATCGGCAAGTTCCG
>CAYUNU010000509.1:0-2714 GCA_964446195.1 uncultured Porphyromonadaceae bacterium
CTGAAATGACATCAGAAAGCAAATCCCTAAGAATGGTTTAAGCCTTTCCCGGGTTTACTCAAAGCCCTTTTTACGTAAAAACTCAACTGCCTCCGGGCCAAAAAGACTAATGTAATTGTGATACCAGGTAATAATGAAATCCAATAAATCCCGGCACACTTTTTCCTGTCCGTGTCTGAAGGCCTGCTGAAGTTTAGTTACCTCAGTAGTAAAGATGTCATGTTCCTTTTTGTATACCTGCATAGGCAAATCGCTATTGCCCATCAAAGCAATCTCTTTGTTAACAAAATACTCCTCCACATAAAAAGCCAGGCGTTGAAATATCATGGGCAAACTTGAGACACAATCTTCATCATTAACCAGATCAACAAGCTCGTTAACAATATCGATAAAATTCCTCCTGTGATTATCCAGATATACCAGACCTGAGCTATAAGCCTCGCTCCAAATTATGTGGTCGTATTTTTTTTGAGATTCCATTTGTTCACCTTTTTTTCCAAAGTCTAAGGTAATGCTGTAAGACCCTGATCCAAATGACAAATATCATACCCACAGACACAAACGATCGGGAATTTAGTCCGCTATCCCAAAATCAAGTTGCCTTTTGGCAAGATTAGCATGTAGAATCTCCACTTTAACTTTCTGACCAATACTATATGTTCGCCTTGTTCTCGTGCCAACCAGACAATAATTACTCTCGTCATATTCGTAGAAATCATCATCCAGCTCTCTCATTGGAACCATACCTTCGCAGTGATTTTCCGACAATTCAACAAAAAAGCCCCATTCACTTACTCCGGAAACTATCCCATCATAAACCTGACCAATCTTGTCCTTAAGAAACTCAACCTGTTTGTACTTTATTGAAGCTCTTTCTGCATTAACAGCCAGCTCTTCGCGACTGCTTGAGTGCTGACACTTATCCTCGCATTTAGCTGAATTATATGACTTTTCGCCAGCCAGATACATTTCCAGCAGGCGGTGGACCATCAGGTCGGGGTAACGGCGAATCGGAGAGGTGAAATGTGTGTAATATGGAAAAGACAATCCGTAGTGGCCAATATTCTTACAGGAATACTTAGCCTTAGCCATAGTTCGGATGGCCAGTGTTTCAAGTATATACTGCTCATTCTTTCCCTTGATTTTTTTCACCAGGGCATTCATGGAAGCTGCTATTGCCTGATCGTTATTGGTTTTTAAGTTGTACCCAAAACGATGTATGAAATTAGAGAAATTCTCAATCTTTTCCGGATCCGGCCTGTCGTGTATCCTATAAACAAAGGACTTTGCAGTTTTACCTTTGGGAACCTTCCCAATCTTCTCGGCTACCTTTTTATTTGCCAGCAGCATAAATTCCTCTATCAGCCAGTTTGCTTCCTTTGCTTCCTTGAAGTAAACCCCCAGTGGTTTCCCTTTTTCATCAAGATTAAATTTCACCTCTGCCCTATCGAATGAAAAAGCACCCTTACTAAAACGCTTCTCCCTAATAATAGAAGCCAGTTGGTGGAGAGTTAGAATTTCCGCCTTAAGATCGCCCTCCTGCCCCTCAATAATATCCTGTGCCTCCTGATAGCTGAATCGGCGGTCGGAATGGATAACAGTTTTACCAAACCATTGGCCTATAACATCAGCATTCTCTTTCATTTCGAAAACTGCCGAAAAGCATAACTTATCCTCATTGGGCCTGAGTGAACACAGCTCATTTGATAATTTCTCCGGTAACATCGGGACAACCCTATCGACCAGATAAACAGATGTTCCTCTATGGAAAGCATTTTTATCCAGATCGGAGTATGGCTTAACGTAATGGCTAACATCAGCAATATGTATCCCAACTTCCCAGTTTCCGCTTTCAAGTTTTTGTATTGAAAGAGCATCATCGAAATCCTTTGCATCGGCAGGGTCGATAGTAAAGGTTGGAACCTTTCTGAAATCCCTCCTGGATTTTATTTCATCTTTTGTTATCTCAACCGGTATCTTCGCAGCCTCTTCCTCAATTGCTTTCGGAAAATTGTATGGCAGCTCAAATTCCGCCATGATAGCATGCATCTCGGTATCATTTTCACCCGCCTCGCCAAGCACCTCGATCACCTCACCAAAAGGATTTTTAGCCCCTTCAGGCCATTCAATTATTTTAACAATAGCTTTCTGTCCAACATCTGCCCCCTTTAAATTATCCTGATGTAAAAGTATATCCAAGGGCATATCACGATTATCGGGAACAAGAAAATTATAACCAAATGACTTTATAATCGTACCAACGAAAGTTCTTTCTCTCTGCTCAAGTATCTCCGTCACCTCTCCCGTCATCTTAGACCCTTTTTTCCGAGCATAGAGATAAACCTTTACTTTATCACCACCGAAAGCATGTTTAAGTTTACCGGGTGAAACATATACATCCTCTTCAAGATCACCAGTGATAATATATGCAGCGCCTGATCTGGTCATTTGTACAATACCACATACATATCCACCTCTACTCTTAAGCTTGTATTTGCCTCTTTGGACCTCTATCAGATGTCCGTCATGCTCCAGCTCATTAAGAACAACCTGAATAAGCTTTCTGCTATTGGGATCCGAAACATAAAGCCTTCTGGCAATCTGCTTATAGTTGAATGTCTGGAGTGTATTATTGCTAAAAATTCCAAGAATTTGATTCCTGATATCTTTTTTTAGCTGGCTGTGTTTGCCTTTTGTGGGTTTCTTAACCATTG
>CAYUNU010000510.1:0-2706 GCA_964446195.1 uncultured Porphyromonadaceae bacterium
CAAGAAATATGAACAGTATGGCAATACCCCGCAGGATATCCAGGTAAAGAATGCGTTCTTTTTGGGGAACCGGCGTATCCGGTCGATTCGACTCAAACAGTTGAATATTTTCAGCGTGGAGTTTGCTTTCTTCTGCCATATTTTACAGGAATTATCTTTAATTATCAGTTCATCTGCAGGAATTTCATGCTTCCGTTCGGGAAAACTATACTGCTAAGAACGTTATTTTATCCGAAACGCCAGTTAAATAACTACTTAGCTCGTTTTATTAAAGTACAGTATCCGGGATTTATTCTGTAACCGGAAAATAACCAAGGACAGATTGGTCATACCAGAGGCCTCAGTTAAACTGATCCTTGAAGATTTCGATGAGTTTTTCGGGAGGGATTACTTTGTCGGGATAGTTATGCATTTCGGTGAAGACCAGGTTGGTGGAGTGGGGGTTCAGGCCCATGCGGATCCCGATGTCTTTTAGATGATTGATCTCGGAATCACTTGTTTCCTGGTCCACATTCATGAGCAGGACCAGGCGTTGAAATTGCAGGATTCTTTCAAAAATGGATTCCGGGGGATTAAATTCTATATTTTCTTCGAAGAGGGATTCGAATTCCTCCATGCCGATGTTGAGGGATTTGGCGATTGTAAGTAAAAATTCATATTCCTGTTCACGAACCTGCTGGTCACAGCGGGCCAGTTTAATAAGTTCCTTGAGTAAGCTGAGTTTTTCTTCCATTTTTTCTTTGTTGAGGGTTCTTTATAGAGATTGTATGTTGGTCTTTCTGCTGGTAAAATCTTTTGCTTTATGTAATGATTCCCTGCACCTCTGCCCAGCTGAAAGAATAGGACGGGGAAATTTGTCTTAATGTTTTTGCTTTTATGGGAGCTTGTCTTATCGGCTGTGGTTCCTTCGATTCGAACGAAAGAAGGCTGTCTTCTAAAAGGTCGGCCTCAATTTCAGAAGTCTTTTTCAAATCCTGGTCCATGTGGCTATGCTCCTCGATGGGGATTGGTTTGATGGTTTCCAGCAGATTCTGGACGATTTCTTCCATGGCCGGGTGGATGACCTCATCGCGGATTTCGAGGATGAATTCCGGGATCCGCTCCAGGAGGATGCGGCTGTTGACGCTAATCCCGAAGATGGAATAGGTGGGGTCGCAATACCAGTAGTTGCCGGGGCGTTGATGCGTGGGGGCATTAAAGCCAAGGATGTCGCTGCGCATAATGCGGCTGTCTTCCCTGACGGTTCGTTCCGATACCCCGCTGTCGATCCCCCGGGCTTCCTGCAATGCCTTATTGCAGGCTTCCACCAGGTCTTTCATCTCCCATCTTCGGTGGGGATTGGATAAACAGGTATCCAGGGTTTTGTATCGGATGAAGGCGTTGAGGTTTTTTGGCATTTTTTTCGGAATGCAGATAGGCCGCAATATACTGTGTGATTTTTGCTGGCATGTTTAATTAACCTAAAAGTAACGATCATGAAAACAATAGCCAAACACAACCGTAGTTCGGGAAATCTTAGTCTGGTGCAATTTGAAATCCGGGAAGGGGAGGGGCTTCATTTTCAGGTGACCGGTTTTGAGTTATCCTTCCGGCAGGAGCTGGTAAACCTCGCGGGTACGCAAACTAGCTGAGACCAGGATATGCTAACCGCAATTCTTCCGCTCATCCTCCTGCTCAAGGTTTTCAATAAACTTTCCCACAAATCCTTTATCATTTGCTGCTCTTTCAAGGAAAGCTTCTTTTTGCTTATCGCTTAGGTTCTCTTTGCGAAAACCATCTAAGAGTTCTTCGTCCGTATAGTGTTGCATAGTTTATTGGTTTGGTTATTATCTATTATATAATGCCCGGAAAGCTAAAATGTAACCTATGCTAAGGTAAGTTTTTTTCATTTTTTGTAATAATTTACTCTGAATGATAGCATTTAAGTGAGAAAGACTTCATCGTTATTCTAATTGGCAGGTTGAAATTAAGAATATTTATGATGCCTGTAAAAATCTTAAAAAGCTATTTTATATTATTTCAAATTTATCTTCATCATCCAAATTTTATGTATGCATTTGCAGCTTAAAAAAGCAATATTGGAACCTTAGGGGAAACGTTTTTTTATAACCATGTAGCTATTTCAGAGAATCCGACTTCATCAAAGAAGGCTGATTTCACTGTCAATTATATATATACTGGACATCCCCCGATATTTGCTGGTGATTCCCCCGCATTGTAGACAGGGCCTTTAGTTCCGGATATTGATAAGTGATAAGCTCAGAAAATTGGGGGTGCTTTTTAATGGCTGTGAAAAGAGTATCCTCCTGTTTATATTTATATTACCACACACAAATAGGATGCCTTATGAGCTTCAGCCATTTAGCTAATAAGCTCAGGAGTAAAATTACAAGATTTTCGGGGATGCTTTCACAAGATTTGTATAAAACTGCCAGACGCTTTGTACAAGAAGCAGTATATGGGATCATGGCCCTACAGAGTGTAATGCTCACTGAAATAGATCGGCAATTGGAGAGCCTGGTATCATAAAAGAAGAGAGCTTTAGTCGACGGTTGGTAAACTCCCGACAGAGTGATTATCTGACAATTACAAAATCACGGAGTACCAGGGGAAATCATTCTGTTAGTGGCGGATTCATCGATTTCTTCGGAGCGGAATCGCTGGCGCTCTTTCGTATTTAGATTTAAATTATCTATCTATAAGCAT
>CAYUNU010000511.1:0-2698 GCA_964446195.1 uncultured Porphyromonadaceae bacterium
GCAGATAAAATTACCCGTCTGGAAGAGCTAAAAATTCCGGATTGGATAAATTACAATGAATTAAAGAGTTTGACTTTTGAGGCTCGAGAAAAGCTTACGAAGGTCAGGCCAGAAACAATAGCACAGGCAAGCAGGATCTCTGGAGTTTCGCCGGCAGACATAAGTGTGTTGTTGGTAAAGATGGGACGTTAAAATAGTTCCACGTGGAACCTTAATCATAAACTTAAATTCAAGGGTGCTTAACTTGCTGTTGTATTGGTAATTATAAGGGGTAAAAATTATGAAATACAAAGGATGGCTTCCTGATTTTGAGAATAATGAGTTCTTTTTCGGGGAACTTGTTGTGGAGAATCAAAGGATTAGCAGTATTAATCGAATCGACGATCCGGAATATAGTGAGGGCTTGGGTGGCAATTATATTCTGCCGGGATTAGTAGATGCTCATGTGCATATCGAGAGTTCTATGTTGAGCCCGTCGAATTTTGCAGCAAGTGTTATCAAATATGGTACGGTGGCAACTGTATCTGATCCACATGAAATAGCAAATGTTTTGGGAAAAGAGGGGATAAGATTTATGGTGGAGGATGCTGCAAAAGTTCCCTTAAAAATATATTTCACCGCCCCTTCGTGCGTTCCGGCAACCGACCTGGAACAGTCGGGCGCTACACTTGGATCAAAAGAGATGGCAGAGCTAACAGAAGAATTTGAGTTTGCTGCCCTGGGCGAAATGATGAATTTTCCCGGAGTGATAAATGGTGATGAGGAGATAAAAAGAAAGCTAGATCTGTTCCAGAAATTAGGTAAGAAGGTGGATGGTCATGCGCCTAATCTTAGGGGGGAAGATTTAAGAGTATATATTGAAGCGGGTATAAGCACGGACCATGAGGCAGTAGATATAGAAGAGGCGAGAGAGAAAATAAAAATGGGGATGAAAATACTTATCAGGGAAGGGAGTGCTGCAAGAAACTTTGAAAATCTATGGCCCCTTATCGGAGAATATCCCGAGCAGGTAATGTTGTGCTGTGATGATATTCATCCCGATGAATTAATGGATCATCATATCGATCACTTGATCGTGAGAGGACGAGAAAAAGGACTGGATATTTTCGACTTGATAAGAGCAGCATCTGTTAATCCTGTTGCTCATTATGGACTGGATGTTGGATTGCTCAGAGAGGGAGATAAGGCAGATTTTATTATTGTTGACGACCTGGAGAATTTTAGAATAAAGGAGAGCTATATAAATGGAGCATGTGTTTATAAAGATGGAGCCCGACTTTTTAACATAGAAAAATCTACCACGCCAAATAAATTCTACAGGAAGCACGTGGAAAAAGAGGCTTTTGAAATGACCGGCAAGAGGGGTTCTTACAGAGTGATCGGTGCTATCGATGGCGACCTGTTTACCAGCTCAGAAAATCATATCCTTGATGATCTTGATGGCTTCATCGTGCCGGATACCGATGGTGATATTCTTAGAATCGCTGTCGTAAACAGATATGATAATTCACCTCCGGCTCTCGGTTGGATAAAAAATACTGGCTTAAAACGTGGAGCACTGGCAAGCTCCATCGCTCATGACAGTCATAATATCATTGTAGTAGGAACATCAACACAAAAAATGGCTGAGGCCGTTAACTTAATCGTTGATAATCAGGGTGGTATAAGCTTTGCGGATGAGGATTCGGCTGATATCCTGCCCCTGCCAATCGCTGGTCTGATGAGCTCAGAATCAGCAGAATGGGTTGGCGAAAGATATAATGAGCTCAACATCAGGGCAATAGATATGGGTTCAACACTCAAAGCTCCTTTTATGACCCTGTCCTTTATGGCACTGCTGGTAATACCGGAGTTGAAGATTGGCGATAGGGGCTTGTTTGATGTAAAAGAGTTTAAATTTGTGGAAAATAAAAGCTCTTAGAGATTATTGTGCCCCCATTATATGCAAAATATACCGCCCCGGATGAAATCAGAGAACAGATAAAAAATCTTCCTGATAAACCCGGTATATACCAGTTCATAGATCGGGAGAAGAAAATAATATATATCGGGAAGGCAAAAATTCTTAAAAAGAGAGTTTCCTCATACTTCAATAAGGTTCCGGATAATGCTAAGCTGGCAATACTTGTCAGGAAAATAATAAACATAGAGCATATAGTAGTAGATACTGAAAGTGATGCCTTACTATTGGAGAATAACCTGATAAAAAAACATCTCCCAAGGTATAATGTGCTCCTGAAAGATGATAAAACATTTCCCTGGATATGTATAAAAAATGAACCTTTCCCAAGAATATTTACAACAAGGAAACTTATTCAGGATGGTTCCCGATATTTTGGACCTTATACATCAGGAAAAATATGGAAGAGCATGATCGACCTGATAAGAAGTGTTTATAAAATCAGGACATGCAGTCTTAATTTAAACGAAAACAATATAAAAGCCGGGAAGTATAAGGTTTGTTTGGAATATCATATCGGAAATTGCAAGGCCCCATGTATTGGAGAGCAAGCAGAAGAAGACTATAACGAGCAGGTTGAACAAATTGTTCAGATATTAAATGGACACACTCAAGCTGTGATAAAGCTCCTCACGGATAAAATCAAAGTGCATGCAAACCTGTATCAGTATGAGGAGGCCGCTTTTTTAAAGGAGCAGCTGGATATGTTGAAGCGCTTCCAGGCCAAATCAACGATAG
>CAYUNU010000512.1:0-2696 GCA_964446195.1 uncultured Porphyromonadaceae bacterium
GAATATGAGGCCATACAACTTTATATGCAATTAGCGGAATCTACCGATAATAAATTGGCAATTGAAGTATTAACAGATATTGCGGATGAAGAAAGGGTTCATGCCGGAGAATTCTTACGTTTATTGAAAGAATTAGACCCGGATGAAGAAAAATTCTATGCGGAGGGTGCAGAAGAAGTTGAAGAGGAAATAGAAAAATTCAAGAAGAGTTAAGCAAAAAACTCTTATCAAAATGCTACAGTACTCGGTGCTAACAATCCATTGTACCTGATCAGAGATAAGAAGTTCCTGAGCAAGAATTTCAAAAGCTTCTTCTGGAGATTTATCAGGAGCCCATGCGGGAACAGAAAAATATCTTAGATAAAACCATTACGGATTGGATGGGCGATACTTCACAGATTGACGATGTATTGGTTATTGGAGTGAGGGTATAGATTTTTCCATATTTTAGAATTTTTTTGAAACCAAATACCACGCATAACGCGAAAGGGTTCGGCAATGGCTGGAGGAGAATGATAGGTTGTAGTATTTGACTCATATTCAGGAAGGTTGTAACTTGCCTGTGACCAACCTGACCCAACATGCCCACAAGGTCCAAGAAGCTATCCCAGTTCTGGCAGGAATTAAAGAGACGGAGAGTTATTCATGTCATCGTTGTTTATGCTACTGCTGCTTTTGTAATTCTTGAAGCGGTAGATATTATCTTCCCACGTTTAAATTTTCCCGATTGGACGGTAACATTCGTGATGATTCTATTGGCGGTTGGGTTCCCCATAGCTCTGATATTTTCCTGGATCTTCGATGTTACTCCAGAGGGGATTGAAAAAACAAGGCCTTCAAAAGAAATACAAAAGGGCGAGAAAACTGGTACCCCAAACTCATGGAGAATTGCCACTTATGTTAGTTTGCTTATTATTTTAGGCCTGTTGGCGTTTAACATTTTTAGAGGGAATAATCGAGTAAAGATCGATGAATCGCTTGCCAAGTCAATTGCTGTTTTGCCCTTTGAGAATTTTAGCACTGAAGCTGACCAGGAAGCCATGTGCCTGGGATTAACCGATGAGATCATCAATCATCTATACAGAATTGAATCCTTTGATCATGTGTCTTCTCTTACCTCTGTATTGAACTATATGGATCCCGAGAAAAACACCCCCGAAATCGCTAAGGAATTGGGAGTGAATTATATTCTTGAAGGAGTTTATAAAAAAGTCGGGAATCAACTCAGAGTCTCAGCGCAATTGATTAAAGCCGGAAGTGATGGGCATATCTGGCAACAGAACTATGACAGGCCCTACGAAGAGATCATTTCTTTACAATCGGAAATTGCGCTTCAAATTGCAGATCATTTAAATGCATTTATAACTGTATCAGAGACAGAGAACATCCAAAAGATTCCTACCACCAAACAGGTTGCTTACGAAAGCCTTAGACAGGCACTATACATGATAAATACTCAAGGATTTATTGGTCTCCAAAAGGCACTTGAAATAACGTTGGAAGCAATTAAGATTGATCCGGAGTATGCCGACGCATATGCATTGGCTGGACATCTCACTTTGTGGAAAGGTGTATATGGAGGTCGTATCAATTTACAATATGCTGCCCTTGATGCCATCCCATATTTTGATAAGGCCTTGGAGTTGGATCCAAACAATGCCTTGGCACATACGGGGAAGGGGAATGTTCATGAATGGGCCAGGTGGGATTATATAGAAGCAGAAAAGGAATATATGAAAGCGATTGAACTGGAGCCAAATAATTCCTTTTTGTATACATGGCCAGCTGAATTCTATTTAAAGATGCAACAGTTGGAATCTTTCTGGGAGATTATAGACAAATCCCCTGAGACGGATTTAATCTTCAATTCTGTGCGTAGTGGTCATATTTTATCCGGGAATAAGCAGGAAGCATATACTTCCCTCATATTTGCCTCCGGTGAAGTCCTTCAATACAGGTGGATAGGGGAAGGCTATTTATGGCTGGGGGAGTATGATTCAGCAAAATTCTACCTGGAATATGCCATGAAAAATGAGCATCCGGATATGTCATCACCAAGATTTCAGGCTTATATGGCTCTTGCTTTTGAAAAAACAAACCACCTTCAGCAGGCCCGAACAATCATCAATCAATTGATTGCCAAAAGCGATACAACCTCAGTAGGAAGTCCTGGATATTTTACCGGCTGGTATTACAGTGGGATGGGAAACAAGGATTCAGCTTTTTACTGGCTGGAAAAAGCCTTTGAAAACCACAGTCCTGAGTTTCCCTGGTTAAAAGTCGATCCTGCATTTAACAGCCTGAAAGATGATCCTCGCTACCGGGACCTCTATGAACGCACCGGGCATAAAGCCTATGATGATTATATGGTAAGTAAAAACAAATAACTAATGTGGCAATGAGTAACTATGACCCAGTCCCCGAATAGATTATCCAAATTCTGGCAGGAGCTTAAGAGGCGAAAGGTCATCAAGGTGATTGGTATGTATGCTGCTACTGCGTTCATTCTTTTAGAGGTGGTTGATATTATTACTCCTGCTTTATTATTACCCTCCTGGACGGTAACTTTAGTAATAGTTCTTTTGGCGCTTGGGTTCCCAATAGCAATCATTCTTTCCTGGATATTTGATGTCACCCCTGAAGGGATAAAGAAAACTGAGTCCATTGAAGAAGCAAAGAAGCAAGAACCGACTTCT
>CAYUNU010000513.1:0-2678 GCA_964446195.1 uncultured Porphyromonadaceae bacterium
GATGAATATTAATTATTCTATTCTCGAAAGCACTAATAATATCAAAAGGAATTAATGCTCCACAAAATATTCGGATCGGTAGGATCAACCTGGATTTTCCCTTCCCAATAATTTCCTTCGATATTGTCTGAGCCGGTAGCCATCCAGCTGTCACCACCATCAGTGGTTTTAAAGCAGTCGATCCACACTCTGTCGGTATTGGAGTAATGAGCATAGATAATATTTGGATCCGACATGGACATACCCAAACCTATTCTGGAGACCTCCCCCTTAGGAAGACCGTTAGTCAGCTCTGTCCAGGTGTCACCACCATCATAACTGCGATACATACCGCTGGATGGTCCTCCATAGTGACGATATTCTGCATGCCTGACTCTTTCCCACATCGTTGCATAGATAGTGTCCGGATTAGTTGGGTGTATGCAAAGGTCGATCCCACCAGTAGAATCTGAAATAAACAATACATTCTCCCAGGTTTCACCTCCATTTTTTGTGCGATAAATCCCTCGGTCGGGGTTTTTTGCAAACAGGTTTCCCATACAGGCAACAAAAACATTATCAGGATCCTGAGGGTTTACTTCAACGCGACCAATACCTCCGGCATTTTCCAAGCCAACATGATTCCAGGTCTCACCGGCATCAGTAGATTTGAATACACCATAGCCATCATAGGTTACCGAGCCATTACCTCCATTTGGTTCTCCTGTTCCCAGGTATAGAGTGTTTTTATCACTATAGGAAACTCCTAGATCACCGGTCGACAAAGTATATTCATTTTCAAATATTTGTCGCCATGAAGCACCCTGATCGGATGATTTATAAACTCCGCCCGAAGCAGCACATGCATAAATAGTCATTATATCAGTATGATGCATCTCTATATCGGTAATCCGACCAGCTACATTAACCGGACCGGCAAATTCCCATTTCATGGTTCCTGATTTAAACTTTAGTGCTTTTCGCCCAAATTCTATCGCCTCTTCTCTGCTAGACTCATAGGCCTCTGAAGTCATTTCCGAGTGAGGGAAAATTCTTTGTGCCAGGTGCCACTCTGTTGGAGCATACCCTTTCTCGGGTTCAGGCAAAGGGGCTTGATCCTTTTGCAGTACAAGAATCATGGTCAGAAGAAAAATCAGGCTAATAGAATAGATAAATAGTCTTGATGTTTTACGCATAATAAGGAGTTTGTATGTGTTTGCCTGTGCAAGTTGGGGAATTGTAGGGGGAAAAACAAGTGACTGTTATGTCTTACTTTAAACCACCCTAGCGGATTATTAATGCCTTTAGTAGAAGGGCTGTGAAAATGGACAATTTTATCTAATCAAATATAAATCATAACTTTATGTGAAATATATGTATATGAAAGCAAGTAAATTTATCCTGATTTTTGGTATTCTGCTTTCTTTTGGGTGTGCAAGTAATAATCAAACAGAGAACTATTTAGTGATTGACATAGGAGAATTGGTGGTTTTCCCGACTGTCATGGATTTCAGGCCTGGAGTTAAATCCCCTGTTATCACCAAAGATCAAAGAGTGTTTGTATTGGCTGGTTTTGAAGGGGGTGTTTACAGCTGGCTTGATGTTACCGTTGAGAATGGGGATGAGCGGAACTACAAGAAGCAGCTCTATGGTAAAGGAAATCAATTACTCCCAGATAAGGCCGACTTTCCACACTTTGCTGCTACAGGATTGCATTCTGATAAAGACCTGTCTAATACTCTGACAATTTCCGGTAAATCAGTGGCACATATTACAGTTGATGGGCGTCCACTGGCTTCATCAGGAGAAGGTTTTATGGCTAAGGATGAAACTGTTATGTCGGTTTTATGGGGAGACAATAAGATAGTTAAAAAACTCAGGTTAAGTCATTTCGAAATTGGCAAAGTTCTTTTCCATGTGTGGAATGCTGGCTGGATGATGGGTGTGATAAAAACAGAGCATCGGCTTAACAAGCTTTTTTATTTTAATAGGGAGCTTTCCATTGACTTGCCCGGCAGCAGAGGGTGGCAAGAATCAATTTTTTATGATGAGATTCTGGGAAGTGGTCATCTGGAGGTGAAAGGAAAACTCAGAGAGGAGGAGGTTCGTTTTTTGAAAGAACACTATAAAGAACTTACTGATGACGAATTTGTTCATCTCACTCAATTCCTTTCTGTTGTACACACTGGAGATATGCTTCCTTTTTATGTTACCCGGTATGGATTCTATGAGGGGCATACTGATTATCGTACTGATCCATTGGCAGTAGCCTTTTTGTTTGGCCTTCGAACAATAGAAGAGGTTCATAAGGCTGCTGATGGTGATCTGTACAAGTATTTTAATTCTCATTACATAAAAAACCCAGAGTATAAGCGTCATAGGCTAAAAAATCAAGAACAAAGAGTTGTCTCCCATGATAATATGCGAGCTGAAATCAGCACCCGACAGCCGGCAACAGACTCAATATCCCCCGCACCCGGCGCCAGTCCAGAAGAAATTGATTCACTGATATTAGTCTTAAAATCCGCAGGTCACAACTGGAACATCCCGGCAGATCAGTTGATAGGATTAGGAGATCAGTCCATACCCAGACTTGTTGCTTTGCTGTTTGATAAGAGTGAATCACAATGGAACAGAAGGGTGGCAGCGATGACACTGAACCAGATTCATTCTCCTCAGACAGTTGAATATGCATTAAA
>CAYUNU010000514.1:0-2667 GCA_964446195.1 uncultured Porphyromonadaceae bacterium
GCTTCGGATCTCCATTTCAAAGAACCATCACTTTTATCGATAGCGTGGATCCGGCTTGCAGTCCACCATACTGTTCCTCCTCCAGCAGCATAATAAATCGATCCATCTTTGCCAATTGCTAGCGAATGATCAATAAAAAGTGAATCAGAACCTGGAAGCTCATGAACCCAAAGAGTATCTCCCGGATTTGCAGTGTTAAAGTCGGGGGGCCAGTCGAAGCTCTCGCAGGAGCTAAAAAATATTAAATAGAGTATTAATAGGATAAAGGGTGCCTTTTTCATGAAAGAATAGTTTAGTTTCTCCATAAACTTACAATATTATTTTAAAAAACTGAAAAAATATCTGTATTTATTTTCACGCTGTAGCCTAATAACTAAGACTTTGTGAAAATTACTGCCAGACTGTTATTTTGGATAATTGATTAAAGAAAGAATAATTTAAATTTACTCTTTCAAACTTTACATTATGAAATATCTCTCGCTTTGCTTTCTTGTTTTTTCCTTAATAACTCAGTCAGCTCTGGCCCAAAAAGCAATAATCAGAGAAGAAATTATGGAGTTTACAAGCTATCCTTTTTCTGATCCTGATCCGGTTCCAAACATAGGAAGGATATATCCATACTTTGATTTTAGCGGTTTCACTGATAAACCAGTTAAGCAAATGTGGAAAATGGTGATACTCGAAAATGACTATATAAAAGTATTTGTTTGTCCTGATATTGGAGGCAAAGTGTGGGGGGCCATAGAGAAATCAACCGGAAAAGAATTTCTTTATTTTAATCATGTGGTAAAGTTCAGGGATGTGGCGATGCGAGGGCCTTGGACATCAGGAGGATTGGAATTTAATTTTGGGGATATTGGACATATCCCGACCTGCTCTACCCCTGTTGATTATGTGATGAAGGAGTACGCTGATGGAAGTGTTTCCTGTGTGGTAGGAGCAATTGACCTTCCCTCTGGTACAAAATGGAATGTGGAGATTTCTGTTCATCCTGATAAAGCCTATTTCGAAACCGAAGTGAAATGGTTTAACAATACTTCTCTTCCTTGTACTTATTATCATTGGATGAATGCCGCAGCTAAATCATCAGGAAATCTGGAGTTTATTTATCCCGGAAGCAATTGGATCGGACATGGGGGAGAGCCGGGTACCTGGCCCGAAGAGAATGGCAGGAAAATTAACTTCTATGAGAATAATAACTTCGGGACTTATAAGTCTTATCACGTTTTAAATTCATATTCTGATTTTTACGGTGGCTATTATCATGATGATGATTTTGGCTTCGGGCATTTGTGCTCTTACGATGAAAAACCTGGTAAGAAACTCTGGATTTGGGGGCTGTCGCAGCAAGGGATGATCTGGGAGGATCTCTTAACTGATGATGATGGTCAGTATATCGAGTTCCAGGCTGGTAAGCTCTATAATCAAGCTGCGAATAATAGTACTAATACACCTTTTAAACATAAGGAATTTGCCCCTCATGATGCAGATGTCATGCATGAGATATGGTTTCCTCTGAAAGAAACCGGCGGTATGGTAGCTGCTAGCCCCAAAGGAGTGTTAAATGTTGAAGATGCAGATGGTAAGATAGATGTATTGTTTTCTGCTCTTCAGACTGTTGATGATGTTCTCCTGATAAAAGAAAATGGAGAAATCAAGAAGAAGGTAAATTTGATGCTGAAACCATTGGAGAAGATGAGTGTAGAATTTTCTCCTCAGGCTGAGTACTTTGAGGTTTGTCTGGGCAGTGGCGAGGTTTTATATTCTTCCGAACCTGCACTGCATAAAGCCGACAGGCCACTCGAAGCTCTTCCCGAATTCAACTGGGAATCGGTATATGGCCTTTATACTAAAGGATTTGAGCTGGAGAAACAAAGAATGTTTGAGGAGGCAATGGAAAACTATCAATTGGCCCTGGATAAAGACCCGGGATTTTTACCGGCGATAAACAAGCTTGCTTTGGCTCACTATAGAAAAATGAATTACGAAACTGCCCTTGAGTTGGTGACAAAATCCTTGAGAATTGATACCTATAACCCCGAAGCCAATTATTTGTACGCTTTGATAAACAGGAAACTGAAAAATGTTGACGAGAGCAAATCAGGTTTCTCTATCGCTGCCGCTTCCGTCGAATATCGCTCTCCTGCATATGTTGAGTTGGCAAAAAGCTTCTTTGCTGAAGGAAATTACACCAAAGCACTGGATTATGCCAGGAAATCTCTAAGCTTCAATATCTACAATCCTGTGGCTCACCAAATAATGGCACTGATATATCGTAAAAAAGGACTGCTTCCTGAATCAGAGAAAATACTAAGCAGATTATTTGAGCTTGACGCTACTAACCATTTTGTTAGGTTTGAAAAGCTGATGATTGAAGATACTCCTGATTCTGAGATGGATTTCAAGAGTCATATTTCTAATGAGCTAGCCTATGAGTCCTACCTTGATTTGGCAATTTTCTACAGTGAGCTTAATTGCAGGGAAGAGGCTGTAAAAGTGCTTAAGCTCTCGCCTGATTATCAGGTAATAGATATTTGGCTGGCCCATCTGGATAGCAATAATGCCGACGAGTACATTAATAGCCTTGCTTCCGGTTCTCCTTACTTAGTTTTTCCATATAGAAATGAAACTGCTGAAATACTGGAGAAAATAATCAGGAATAATGAT
>CAYUNU010000515.1:0-2663 GCA_964446195.1 uncultured Porphyromonadaceae bacterium
GTTACACTGAAGCCATTCTTCATGGTCTCAGTGTATTATAAGGGAAGGATAACAGAAATCAATCCGCTCATTGATGAGCACGGTATGGTAGCAATCAAAGCTATGGTAACTAATACGGACAGAAAACTTGTGGATGGAATGAATGTGAAGGTTTTTATCCGTGATAAGATTCCTGATTGCCTAATTGTACCAAAGGAGGCAGTCGTTCTTCGAAATAATCGCCAGGCTGTTTTTACAGTCTTTAATGATACATTGGCCAAATGGAATTATGTATCTACCGATCTGGAGAATTCACAAAGCTATAGCATAATCGAAGGGCTTATACCAGGGGATACGGTTATAACTATTGGAAACATTAACCTGGCCCATCACGCTAGGATTGATTTTGAACTCTTGAAAAAGGAATAAAGATATGGTTAAATTCCTGATCAACAGACCTGTTGCGGTGATAATGACCTTTCTGGCTATTATTTTTCTGGGAATTATCACATCTTTGAATATTCCGGTTTCTCTAATGCCGAGTATTGATATCCCGGAAATTACTATTCAGATATCATATCCTAATTCTCCTTCAAGGGAAATGGAGAATTCCATCGTGAGGCCCATCCGACAGCAGATGTTACAAGTAGGACATCTGAAAGATATTGAAAGCCAGACTCATGATGGCAATGCTATAATTCGACTGAGGTTTGAGTATGGCACTGATATCAACTATGCTTATATAGAATCCAACGAGAAGATGGACGATGCTATGAACTCCATGCCTCGTGATTTGGACAGGCCAAGAGTTATAAAATCTTCAGCATCGGATATTCCTGTTTTCAACCTTATGGTTACCAGGCAGGCTGATTGGGATGATCCTCAAAAATCCCTCGAATTGAGTGAATTCGTTCGCTCAGTGATCCTTCGCCGGATTGAGCAGTTACCGGAAGTAGCAATGGTGGATATGTCGGGTATTAGTATGCCAGAGCTGGCCGTTTATCCTGATTATGAAAAATTGAGAAGTCTGAATCTTTCAGATAAAGATATCCTTTCATCATTAGAGGAGAATAATGTAAATATTGGAAATTTAATGGTAAGAGAGGGCTATTATCAGTTTAATATCCGGTTCTCTAATTACCTTAAAAATCAGGAGGATATCGAAAATATTTATTTACGCAAGGGTGATCGATTAATGCAGCTTAAGGATATTGCTAAATTTGAATTGAGAGCTCAGTCAAGACAGGGTTTATTTCAAAATCGGTCGAAAGAAGGATTATGCCTGGCGGTAATCAAGCAGGCTGATGCAAGAATGGAAGATTTAAAGATTGAACTGGATGGATTGTTGTCGGATTACAGAAAAAATTATCCTGATTTAGACTTCGAAATTGAAAAGGATCAAACTCAAATCCTCGAGGTATCAATTGATAATTTGAAATCCAGTCTGCTTTTTGGTGCTGTACTGGCTATTCTTATTATGTTTCTCTTTCTAAAGGATTTTCGCTCACCTCTTCTAATTGCATTTAGTATTCCGGTTTCATTACTCGTATGTTTCTTGGTTTTCTACCTTTCGGGGATCAGTATTAATATTATTTCCTTATCGGGTTTGATCCTTGCGGTAGGAATGATGATAGATAACTCTATTATTGTTATCGACAACATAAATCAGTATGTTGAAAAAGGAGAAAATTTGTCCACGGCTTGTATTCTGGGGACTAATGAAGTTATCCGCCCTTTGATTTCTTCGGCTCTTACAACCAGTGCTGTATTTCTACCTTTAATATTCCTTAGTGGAATATCAGGAGCTCTATTTTTTGATCAGGCTGTAGCTGTTACTACCGGACTGATTGTATCTTTTTTGGTTTCAATTACACTATTACCTATGCTTTTTCGCCTCTTTTATATTCGAAGCAAGCGGGTTGGAACTAATAAAATTCTCAGTAGAATAAACAGGATCAATTATGAGGGAGTATATGAAAGAAGTTTTAACCATATTTTTCGTTTTAAAATATTATACAGCCTACTTTTTGTGCTGTGTATTGCCGGAGGAGTTTTCCTAATTAAGTATATGGATGTTAGTCGCTTGCCTGAAATAAGCGAGTCGGAAACAATAGTTTATGTGGATTGGAATGAGCCGATTCACGTACACGAAAATTCGGAGAGAATCCAGGCTATGGTTAACTCTATTAATGATAGCCTGATTCAATATTCATTATTGGATGGGAAAAAGGATTTTCTGCTTAACAGGAATGCCGACCAAACTGCTTCTGAGGCTGAGTTATATATAAGGACAATTGATACGGACGCTGTAAAGCGTGTAAAGAAGGATGTTCAAGCTTGGATAGATAGGACTCATCCTTTGGCGAGTGTGAGTTTTAAGCCTCCGGAGAATATTTTCGAGGCAATTTTTTCGGAAGACAAGCCGGAGATTGTGGCTCAGATTTCCGACCTAACCTCCCAACAAGTGCCGGAGCTTGGGGTTTTATACGACTTCATTGAAAATTCAGAAAATCAGGATAATATATTATATGAATCAATTCCAGTTGATGATCAGTTGGTTATCGAAGTTGATCCTGAGTTGTTATTACTCTATGACGTAGATTTTAATTCTGTTTATAGCCAACTTAGATCAGCTTTTAATCAGAGGCAGATAGGGGAGTTAAAAACCTACCAAAGGTTTATAC
>CAYUNU010000516.1:0-2648 GCA_964446195.1 uncultured Porphyromonadaceae bacterium
AGTTTTATCAAGAGTTACCAGAAAGACATTTTTAAAAACAAGTTCGGAATTATGAACGCCCATACAGATTATCCCCTCTGGTGTTGTAACTGAGGAACCATAAGCAATATTAATGGGGAGGCTTACCTGATTATCCAGCCATTTAATATCTGTGTTTTCGGCATCCAGCTTAGCGATGTAGATCTGCTTATGGTAGGCCTTTTCTGCCTCCCAGATGGGTGGAGCGAAGTTTGCCCCACCGGCAATCATTAGTAAATCCTGATCTGGTCCCAATATGCCGGTAAATGGCCCTGCTACTCCCAGTTCATCAGGAGTAGAGCCTAAAAGCTCATAGGATAGTTTTGTTTCTTTCCTCGACTGTCCATAGCTGCTTAGGCCTGGTATGATGGTTGCCAGGAAGATTACTGTTGCTATTATCTTTCGGTAAGTAGCTTGCCCCATTTTTTTGGTTTAGATGTGACGGTTAAAAGTTAAAATGATATTAAAATGATATCATTCAGCCTTTATTGTAATATTATTTAGCAATGAATTTGAAAAACCCTACTTGTTTCAGATCTTTTTCCAATTGTATTAGTTCTGTTTTTTTCAGGTTTTTTAGCGGGAGGCGGTTAGGTCCACATTCAATACCCAGAATATTCATTATAGCTTTCCCAAAAACTATTGATCCATTATACTTTGGCATCAGGCTGATATAATTTTGTGAAATGATCTGTAGCTCCCGTGCTTCTTCAATATTGCCATTATTGAAGTGTTGGATAATCTCGTTATAGAGGGCCGGGGTAAAATTATAGGTACTCCCCACTGCTCCTTGTGCTCCGGAAGCCAGAGCATTGATTAATAGCTCATCAGAACCGAAAAGAATATCGAGCTGATTGCCAAATCTTTTTATGAGCTGAGCGTACTCAAACAGGTTATTGTTAGTGTACTTCACTCCGGCAAAATCAGGAATCTGTTCTATTGCCTTTGCGCAAAAATCCAGATAATCAGTTTGGTAATGGGTTAGTACGGGAATGTAGTAAGAGTAGAAAGGTACTCCCGGGGCGGCGCTGCTCAATTCCTTGTAATAAGTGACAAGGTCTTCCATCCATCCACCCAGGTAGTATATCGGTTCGATGGAAGCAATCCCATTTGCCCCGATTGAACGGGCATGGCTTGCTAGCTCCTGACTATTGATTATTGAAGTAGCACCAACATGCACCATGATTTTTAAATCTTTCCCACCATATTTCACCCATTCTTCTGCAAGGATCTTTCTCTCTGCAATTGTGAGAGACAGACCTTCGCCTGAGCTTCCGCAAATGAATGCTCCTTTCACCTTATTTCTGATGAGTAATTCTGCGTAATTTTTCACTGCTGATGGGTTTAATGACCCATCAGGATGAAGAGGAGAATAAGGGGCTGCGATCAGTCCTATTGTCTTGTCAGTTTTCATATATAGGCATTTATCGGGAATTATTTTTTAAAACAGTTTCAATATTAATCAAAGATTACGACATATACTCACTTATTTGTCATACAAATTAAAAATTCATGGATTTAAAATAATGGCTTAGATAAATTTTATCTGCCGGGAAACTTTAGTTAATTTGTCATCCTGATATTCTTATAAATTATGAAGTTCTACCTATTAGCCAGTGTGATGTTTTTTGTTTCCCTGATTTCTTCTGCTCAGGAGAGACCTGATAATCTTTTTTTGAAAGACAAGCTCCAGGAGCTTACTGAAGATAACTTTCTGAAAACCGAGGGTTATTATAATTGGGGCTCCTCCATTATTAAGGGTGATGATGGTAAATATCATCTGTTTTACAGCAGGTGGAAGAAGGAATACAAGTTTACGGCTTGGCTAACCCATTCGGAGATTTGTCATGCTGTTTCCAAAAATCCCGCCGGACCGTGGGAGTATCGGGAAACAGTTTTGCAAGGCAGGAGGGGTGATCATTGGGATGCTATCACTGCTCACAACCCCAAGATAAAGCATTTCGATGGCAAGTATTATCTGTACTACAGTGCTACGAATATGGGTGCTAGGTCTTATGATGAGCAGTATCTTCTTGATCTTGCGGCCAGGGGGCATTCTCATGAGGACTGGATGTACATCAGGAATAATCAAAGAACCGGGGTGGCGGTATCCTCATCTATTAATGGGCCCTGGGTGAGGTCGGAGAAGCCAATAATTGAGCCTGAGGGGGTGATAAGAAATGTCACGGTTAATGCTGGTATTTGTCAGGCTCCGGATGGTAAATTCCTGATGGTAATAAAAGGTGATGTGCCGGAAAAGACCAGCGGTTTCAATGTTCTTCAGGCTATGGCAACATCTGACAGTCCCGAAGGTCCTTTCGAGTTGAGTGATAAGCCCGTTTATGATGAGATGAATACGGAGGATGCCTCATTATGGTATGATGATCAGAGGGAGAGGTACTATGCTATGTTTCATGCTCATGGAGGCAATTATTTGGGATTGCTCACTTCCACGGATGGGTTTAATTGGGTAAAGGCGGCGGAGCATGTTTTGATGCATAAACAATATAAGTTTGAGGGCAAGATTGTTGTTCCTCAAAGGGTTGAGAGGCCATCTATGTACGTTGAGGATGGTGAAGTGCAAGTGTTGAGTATGGCTATTAAGGAGGGGGATGATTCGTATTGTATAT
>CAYUNU010000517.1:0-2647 GCA_964446195.1 uncultured Porphyromonadaceae bacterium
CACAAAAGACATGAGCCCGGGAAGAGGCGGTTCGCATGGGGCACAGCATGCTTTTCAGGTTGTCAACCGTGTTACAGACCATCCTATCACAAAAGGTTTGCCAGACGCCTGGATGCATGGACAAGATGAACTATACAGCCAGCTTCGTGGTCCGGCAGAAAACCTTACGGTATTATCAACTGCTTATGCTGATAGCACTAAAGGAGGAACAGGCCATCATGAACCTATCCTGATGGTGATAAATTATGGTCAGGGAAGAATATTCCATACCGTAATCGGTCATGCAGGTGTTCCCGGCACTAACCCCGCCATGGAATGTGTTGGATTCATTGTCACTCTTCAAAGAGGAGCAGAGTGGGCCGCCACAGGAAGCGTTACTCAGGAAGTACCAGAGGAATTCCCAAGTGCAAATGTCCTGAGCAGCTGGGATAAATACCGGCCTTACACTGTTGATGAGTTGCTGGAATGCCTGGAGGATTTCCATAAAGGAGACAGCAGAAAATGTCTGCAGGACATGAATAATGCTATGCGCAAGGCAGCTTCTGATATGGATAAGCTGGCCGATATAGAAAAGAAAATCATCAAGTTTCTCGACTCCAAGGCTAGCAACGATGCCAAAAATGAACTATGCCGTAACCTAAGCCAATGGGGATCAGAAGCCTCTCTTCCTGTACTCGACAAATTGATGGAAAACGACGACACCAAAGAAATGGCACGCTATGCCAGGGAAAGAATATCAGGAGAATTCTCAAATTAAAATAACTAACAAAAAATACAATCATAATGTCAACTAGAAGAGATTTTGTAAAAACCAGTGCCAAAGTAGCGGCTGGTATTTCTCTGGTATCAGCCATCCCGGGTGCGGCCAGTTGTGCAAATCAAGCAAATGCCAAGCTGGTGGTTGGAGCCATTGGTGTAAACGGAATGGGGTTTGCCGACCTCAGTGCAATCATGAAGCTACCTAACGTGGAGTGTGCTGCCATTTGTGATATTGATCAAAATGTTATCGCAAAAAGACTGCCACAAATAGCTGAAATGCAAGGTGGCATACAGCCCGACACATATTCCGATTACAGAAAACTTCTCGAGAGGAAAGATATTGATGCAGTTATTATTGGTACACCAGACCATTGGCACGCCCTGATAATGATCGAAGCCTGCCAGGCCGGGAAACATGTGTATGTTGAAAAGCCAATGGCAAACTCTATTTATGAAGCTTTCCAGATGGAAAAAGCGGCCCGCAAATACAAGAGGGTTGTTCAGCTGGGCCAATGGCAAAGGAGTGATCCTCACTGGAATGCTACCTTCGACTATATACGTTCCGGCGTTCTGGGTGATATAAGAACAGTTAAGGTATGGACTTACCTCGATTGGATACAGCCACCTCCTGTAATCGCAAACAGCCCTGTACCCGAAGGTGTAGATTATGATATGTGGTTGGGACCTGCTCCAAAAAGAGACTTCAATAAAAACCGTTTCCATTTTAACTTCCGCTGGTTCTGGGACTATGCAGGCGGCTTAATGACCGACTGGGGAGTTCACCTTCTGGATATGGCTCTCGCAGGTATGGACTCTGAACTACCTAACTCGGCAATGAGCTCAGGCGGAAAACTGGCTTTTCCCGAAAGCGCCGTTGAAACACCCGACACACAACAGGTAATATACGAATACGGTGATTTCAACGTGATATGGGACCATGCCATGGGTATCGGTCTGGGTGATTGGAAAAGAGAGCATGGACTGTCCTTCATTGGAAACAACGGCACACTGGTTGTTGACCGTGGTGGCTGGGAAGTGTATAGCGAAGGAAGAGATGACAAAAAGAAAATTGAAGAGGTAGCACGTCAGAATGGTACAGGCCAGGGATTGGCTTTGCATATGGAGAACTTTGTTAACGGTATTCGTAATAACGACAGAAACACAAATGCAAACCCTACGATAGGTAGAGCAGTAGCTAGTATGGCCCATATGGGTAATATAGCCCTTAAAACCGGAAGTAAAATCTATTGGGATGCCGACAAGGAGGAGTTTAAAGCCAATGCAGAAGCTACTAAGCTTATCACTCCTGTTTATAGAGACCCCTGGAAACTTCCTAAGGTATAATAAGATATATTAAAGCTTACTGAATTATGGGACAGAATCGTAGAGATTTCTGCAGAAAATCCATGGCAATGCTTGGCGGTGTTGCTGTGGCCGGTAGTCTGCCAATCCAATATGCCTGCCGTCGATCAGGACCCAACGACACTATTCGTGTTGGCCTTATCGGATGTAGAAATATGGGTTACAGCAATGTTACCAACTTTATATTAAATCCTGATGTTCAAATTGTTGCCCTTTGCGACGTAGATGATATTATGCTTGAGCAAAGAGCAGCCGACCTGGAAAAATTTGCCTACGAAAAAGAGATTGAGACTTATGTCAAGCCTGATTTAGTTAAGGATTTTCGAACTATCCTGGATCGTAAAGATATAGATGCAGTTATTATCGGAACACCTGATCACTGGCATGCCTTGATAACTATCCTGGCCTGTCAGGCAGGTAAAGATGTGTATGTGGAAAAACCAATGGCAAACTCTATTGGTGAGGCAGACCTGATGGTTAAGGCAGGGGAGAAGTATGATAAGGTGATCCAGGTTGGTCAGTGGCA
>CAYUNU010000518.1:0-2638 GCA_964446195.1 uncultured Porphyromonadaceae bacterium
CAGGAGAACCGCTGGACTTTGGAATCAGACTATAGAGGCTTGGTATTAGTAAAAATACTGCTAATGGGACTAAATATTTCTTCAATATAGTATCGGTTTTAGTAATGAAAAATGCACTTAATTACTTATCTTTAAGCTAGTAACAATTGTTGGATAAGAAAATATTAAATGGAACAAATTTGTCAGAGTTGCGGAATGCCTCTTTCACGATTAACCAGAGGGTCTTATGCAGACAACATGACGCATGAAGAGTATTGTCATCATTGTTTTAGAGGAGGGAGTTTTACAAAGCCGGAGTTGACTTTTTACGAGCAGGTTGAGCTGATAGCCGATATGGCTGTGACGACTAGGAGTAATTAGTCGGGATCAAGCTCTTACGGAAGTGACCTTGGTGTTGTCGTGTTTGAAAAGATGGGCATAATTGGTATATAGTCTACCGTATATTCTAAAAACGAATTAACATTTTTTAAATATTCTCCTGAGTTCGGGTAGCTATCCTCATTGCCATAATCCTTGCTATTACGTAAATTGCACCCTATTCAAAACTTAAAACCATGAAAAAGATTGCTTTATTTATGATCGCTGCAGCGATGGTTCTTTCAACCGGAGCAGGGTTTTCCCAGGATAAAAAAGTTATTCAAAAGATTATTGAGATTGGCACTACTGATAATCAAGCCATGGATCATCTCGATGTTCTTAGTAATAGAATTGGTGGTCGTTTGATTGGCTCCAATGCTTATGATAATGCCGTTGAGTGGGCAGCCTGGCAATTTAAGGAGTGGGGGATGGATGTGATTGTTGATGAGGCTGGTGAAGTTCCTGTAGGATTTAACCGTGGGCCATGGTTTGGTAAGTTGTTGTCTGAGAACGGGATGGATCTTCATTTTGCTACACCTTCTTACACAGCTGGCACAAAGGGCGTCCAACGCGGTCATGTTATGATTGAGCCAAAAACGATAGGACAATTCGAGCAAATGAAAGGTAAGCTCAAGGGGTCATGGGTATTGATTGGCGGACACAATAGTGGATGGCCAATAGACTATTCTCCAGCGGGAGATAAAAAAAGAGCAATCGTGATGGCCAAAAATGATTCTATTAATGAATTGAATCGGCCAATTATGATGGAGAACAGGAGAAACAGACGTAATCCTGATTATAAGCCAAAAGAATTATTTCCTCTAATTGAAGAACCAGCTCTTTTTTATAAGGAAATGGTAGAGGCCGGAATTCTTGGTATTATTCAAGCCTCTTCAACACCAATAAGGGCGCTATATGATAGAAATAATGTCAATGGCAATTACATGACTTTTGAAACACTACCAACCATACCTGACATCAAGCTTGATGAGCACCAATACAAGATCATTGAGCAAATGGTTAAGGAGAGAAGATATTTTCAACTAGAGTTTGATATCCGTAATCATTTCAGGATGGGTCCGGTAAAATATCACAATGTTATTGGAGTGATAAAAGGTTCTAAGTATCCTGATGAATATGTAATGATGGGTGGTCACCTGGATGCTTTTGATGTAGCAACAGGAGGAGTGGATTGTGGTTCTGGATCAACAGTGGGTATGGAAGCTGCCCGACTGATCATGGAATCCGGTGCCAAGCCAAAGCGGAGCATTCTTGTTTGCCTTTGGGCAGGAGAAGAGTTTGGTTTATTAGGCTCCAAACATTGGGTAGAGAGCAATCAGGATAAATGGCCTAAGATTGCTAACTATTTCAATAGAGACGGCGGGCCAGAAGTCACCAATAGTCTGAGCGTGCCTGAAAGTATGTATGACGATTTTGTGAAAATTTGTGAGCCTCTAAATTCTATAAATCCTGATTTTCCTTTTACACTAAGAAAGGCTGAGCCTCGTCCACGTCCAAGAAGCGCAGGTGGTTCTGATCATGCTTATTTTGCCATGAATGGTGTGCCAACTATGGGGTTTGGAACAGGTGACCCCAAGGGATATGATTTCGACTATAATGAAATATGGCATACAGAAAGAGATCTGTATAATAAATCAATACCAGAATATCAGGAGCATTCTGCTATAGTTACTGCCGTTGTTGTTTACGGCATTGCTATGCTGGATCACTTGTTAAGTAGAGAGGGGATGTTCCTTGAGAACTAAAAAATAGTTGTTCCGATAACGACAAAACCATATACCATTACGCCTACGCCCAAAACAAGGAATAAGCTGCCAACAGCCTTAATGTAGGTCTTTACTGATGCTACTTCAGGCTTATCTTTAATGTAGGATGGTGTATCTGTGTGAGTGATAAGAAGGAGTAGTGCATCCAGATTATAAGATAGGATAAGGCCAAGGAGGATCATTAAAAAACCGCCAATAATTGGCAATACTGCGCTGAAAATTAGTATTCCGTTACTTTCCATATTTAAGGTATTTGTTGTTCTTGTAAGGATAATGTTCGGGTGCTAAGATAGTTGTAAATTTTTTTACATTTCATAAAAGCTTGTTAATTCCCTAATTCATACTCTTTAGGTGGTTCGGCTCCAAGTAAATTTTTTACGAAATAGTCCCATCTTTTACGAATCATGTAGTTTTCTCCTCCGAATCCATGCCCTCTGTTTGGAAAAAATCAGGATACCTTAAAATAGCATCTGTGGATGCAAAGCCTCCTCCTG
>CAYUNU010000519.1:0-1125 GCA_964446195.1 uncultured Porphyromonadaceae bacterium
ACCTTCAAAAGTCATACTCTTGTTCAGGAATTTGCCAAGAAGAAAGGATCTGAGATAATCAATGCCAGCTCAATAAGTTATATTGATGCATATAAGAAAATCAAAACTGAGAATATTCCCTGGGGTCAGCTTCTGGATAAATAGATCCCTGCCAGATCGAAATCCACCTCATCATCAATATCTATAGAATTTTTCCTATTCATTTCATAAGCATAGATATTGCTACTGAGGAAAAGCGTTTTTTCCTCCAAAAACCTTTCGATATCACAAAAATACATTGCTCCATTGAGTCGGAAATATTCAGGAAGTTCCTGTGATGGAGTTTTTTGAATATCCTCAGGAATAAAATACATCATATTTTTATCAGGAGGCAAAATATTGCTCCACAGAGGGGAGTGCTCGTTTCTGCAAACGGAAATAACAGCATCTGCATTTCTTCTCTCCAGCAATGCAACAGCCTCAATTATGTCCCTTTCTGTCCTCAGGGGGGAGGTAGGTTGCAAGCATGCGAAGTGAGTGAATCCTTCAAGATCAGGATTCATAGTTTCTTGCAGAGCATGACTAATGACTTCAACTGTTGAGGATTTATCGCTTGATATATCTGATGGCCGTAGGAAAGGAGCCTCGGCACCTAAAGCTACAGCAATATCTGCAATCTCTCGACTATCTGTGCTTACAATTACCCGATCAAAAACTTCGGATTTCAATGCAGCCTCAATTGTCCAGCCAATTAAAGGCTTGCCTGCTATTTCCATAAGGTTTTTCCCGGGCAGCCTTTTGCTTCCTCCTCTGGCAGGAATAACAGCAATATATCTTCTTTGCTTAGTCATTGAAATACTTTTTAAAGTCTGCCTCGGCTTTCTTAAAATCCTCTGGTTTTCCAATATCCATCCAGTACTCTCTTATTGGATATGAAAGTATCGTTTGATTCTCCTTAACCAGGTTCTCGAATATACTTGTCATGTCAATACTTGTATCCGCCGGTATATAATCAAGAATCTCGGGGTTTAATACATAAATACCCGCATTAACATAAAACTGCTGGACTGGCTTCTCTTCTATGCTCACAATATTGCTTTGATTGAGTCCTACTACACCAAAAGGAACCTCCATATCATATTCCCG
>CAYUNU010000519.1:1225-2625 GCA_964446195.1 uncultured Porphyromonadaceae bacterium
GGAAATATAGAAATTAGAAAATCCATTTTTAATAAATTTCCTGATAACATTTTCCAGTATGGGTCTACCCCCAATTTTCAGCATTGGTTTAGGTGTATCCTCAGTTAATGGACGGAGGCGCTGGCCAAGTCCACCTGCCATAAGAACAACACAATTTGCATGTTTTTCTCTTTCCAGCAGGTGGTCAATCTCCGCAAGCTTCACCACCCGAAATGCAGCATTGACAAGTGGAATTTGGTATACTTTTTTAGAAACAGCCAGCTCAATAATCCTTTCCTTTTTTTCATTAATATCTGCTACAACAGGATTTGGATTATAAATATCCCTGATCTCATCCTCCATCCCCAAGCCTCTCAATAAACCGCGTCTTATATCACCATCGGTAAGTGTACCAATGAGCTTGTCGGCGCTATCTACAACCAGAGCTATCTTCATAGCCCCGATATCGATTACCAATAAGGCTTCTCTAATGCTTGTTCCGGGCCCGATTTTTATTTCATTGATTTGATACACCAACTATTGTTTTAAGTCATGAAACTTCTTGTACCTAAGTTCTTCCAAATTACATGCTTTCAGTTGTTTTAACACCTTAGCAGATGCTCCTCCACTCCCATAGGGATTCTTCACTAGTTTTACGGATTCAATAAAAGCGGGAGATTTAAGTTTATAAAAAGCCTTCTTTATGGAATCCTGATTGGGTTTGGCATCGATAATTGATTTAGCCCTGATACGACCCTCTTGCCTATTCCCAATATTTATGCTTGGAACCTTGAATGAAGGAGCTTCAATTATTCCACTGGACGAATTACCTACAAGGGCATCCACCTGCTTCATTAAAGAGAGGTACCTCAACTGCCCTAAAGACTTAAATAAAACACTATTATCCTGATGATTACTCACATAATCCTCCAGTTTTACTAAAAGAGTGTGATATCCTGTATCGGCGTTAGGGAAAGTGAAGATATTCATGCTATCCTTTTCTTCGTCCAGCGCAGAAAGCAGCTCTTGAAAATGCTCTTCCGACTCTTTTGGATCCAGTGTTTCCGGGTGAAAAGTAATCAGATAATTTCTCTTATTGAATTTGAAATTAAGGTCTGATTCCAGCTCCTTCTTTGTAAGTAGTTTTATACTTCTGATATTATCCATCCCCATACCCCCCACATTGAATACTCTTTGCGGATGCTCCCCTAATTGAATTATTCGTTGACGATACTCGTCTGCCGCAGCAAAATGGATAGCCGACATTTTGGTTATAGAATGCCGGATCGAGTCATCAATAGCTCCCAAAGTAAGTTCACCTCCATGGATATGAGCAACAGGTATATTAGCTATTAAAGCAGTTATCGCAGCACCCAAAATCTCAAATCTATCACCCAGAAGAACAATAATATCCGGGTTTA
>CAYUNU010000520.1:0-2624 GCA_964446195.1 uncultured Porphyromonadaceae bacterium
GGGTTTAAAATTGAATATGTAAAAGATACTAAAGGCATAGATTTGCCTGTGGCGGTAAATCATACAATGATGAGGATTGATCTGCAAAAACCTCTGAAACCTGGTTCAAGCTATAGTTTTAAGATCAAATGGTGGTACAATATCAACGATAGGATCAAAGATGGTGGTGGACGATCAGGAATGGAATACTTCGAGGAGGAGGATAATTACCTGTATACAATCGCTCAGTTTTATCCCAGAATGGCCGTCTATAACGAAGTAGAAGGATGGCAAAACAAACAGTTTATTGGAAGTGGCGAATTCACCCTTCCTTTTGGCAATTTCGATGTGAAAATTACTGTGCCGGCCGATCATGTGCTCGGCGCAACCGGAGTCCTTCAAAACCAACAGGACGTTATGTCGGCTAAGCAAAGAGAACTATTCGCTCAGGCTAAAACAAGCAAAGAACCAGTAGTTATTGTTAGTGAAGATGATGCAAGAAAGGCAGAGAAAACTAAGGTCAAGGATACAAAAACGTGGCACTTTGAAGCTGAAAATGTGAGAGACTTTGCCTTTGCATCATCAAGAAAATTTATTTGGGATGCAGTAGGAGTTCCATTTGGCGACCGCACAGTACTGGCAATGTCATACTATCCTAAAGAGGGAAATCCACTCTGGGGAAAGTATTCTACCAAGGTTGTAGCTCATACAATTAAAACATACTCAAAGTATACATTCGACTACCCCTACCCTGTAGCTATATCAGTCCATACCGACAGAATAGGCATGGAATATCCAATGATATGCTTTAACGGAGGCAGACCAGAAGCTGATGGAACCTATACTGAAAGCGCAAAATTTGGAATGCTGGGGGTAATAATCCATGAAGTGGGACACAACTTTTTCCCAATGATAGTCAACTCCGACGAAAGACAATGGACCTGGATGGATGAAGGATTGAATTCTTTCCTCGAAGGTATTGCTGAGAGAGAATGGGATGAAGATTGGATTAACTTCAATGGTAATCCACAATCTGTGGTACTCTATATGAGCGGTGCCAAGAATAGCATGGTCCCCATTATGACCAATTCTGAATCACTGAAACAATTTGGAATGAATGCCTATAGTAAACCAGCCGTAGGATTAAATATCCTTAGAGAGACAGTTATGGGCCCGGTACTATTCGACTTTGCATTCAAAAAATATGCTCAAAAATGGATGTTTAAACACCCAACTCCTGAAGATTTCTTTAGAACAATGGAGGATGCCTCAGCTGTGGATCTTGATTGGTTTTGGAGAGGTTGGTTTTATGGGACTGATAATGTAGACATTTCAATTGAAGAGGTTAAGCATTATGTTCCTCTACCTATAGATGCCAAAGCTATTAAGGAATCACAAAGAGAAGATAACACAAAGGCAGAATATATCTATTTCAAAAGAGTTAGGGAAGAAGGATACAAAGCTGAAACTCAGAGCAATTCGGAGTTAAAAGACTTCTACAATGACTACGATGAGTTTGAGGTTAAGGAAAGGGATATCCGTCAGGCCGAAGATTTATTAGCATCTCTTACTCCTGATGAAGCCAAAATTATAGATAAAGCATACCATTATTATGAGATAAGCTTCGCTAATATTGGCGGTCTGGTTATGCCGGTAATTCTAAAATTACAATATGCAGATGGAACCTCCATGGTGCAGCGTATCCCAGCTGAGGTTTGGAGAAGAAATACTGAGAATTTTACTAAATTATTTGTTAGCGAAAAAGAAGTTGTTCAGTTTGAAATAGATCCTTACCTCGAGCTGCCCGACACGGATAGATCAAATAACTATGTACCTAGACAAATGGTTACAAGCAGGTTTCAGCTATATAAGACTACAGGAAGTGGCAGGTATGGAGGAGGTGGATCAAACCCCATGAGAGAGGAGGCACGCAATAAAAAGTAAGCTTTCTGTGATGTGATTTGGTATAATTGATTCCTTGGTTAGTTGCTGAAATTTTACTGAAATTTTGCTTCTTATCAGTTTTTCATAAACTTCCCGCTTTGAATAATTATGCCATCAGAACAAACTTGAAAAAAGTAAACACCCGACTCTAATCTGTCATAATTTAGTCTTACGCTTAATCCACCTTCAAGATCTTGCTTAATAATATTTCTACCCTGAATATTAAAAACACTTATTGTTACCGCCATGTAATGATCACTATTGACAAAAACAGATTCTGAAGTGATTGGATTTGGATAGAGTGCAACCATAGGAGCATTCTTAGTAATATAATCCACTCCAGTACTTCCGGTAACTATTGGATAGCCTGCTGATTTCCAGGTATTAATGCCACCCAACATATTATACACCATTTTAAATCCTAAAGCCTTCATTTTATTGAAGGCAGCATTGCTTCTACCGCCTGCTGCACAATATATCAAATACTCCTTTTCCTTATCCATACCGGCAAGCGTATCATCAAAGCCCGACCCATAATAATTGCGATTAATCGCACCCTCAATAAATCCACCTGCATATTCTGCCTCAGTCCTTAAATCAATAATTATTACCCTGTGATCAAGATCAAGATGCGCCCTCAATACTGAATCAGCCTTGTGAACATCGATAGTAGACTGAAATGGATCATGCTGTGCAATTAG
>CAYUNU010000521.1:0-2609 GCA_964446195.1 uncultured Porphyromonadaceae bacterium
GCTTCAAAAGAGAAGCTCAGACCAACCGAAACCAGCCATACACTTTTATCATAACTCTCAGTAACTGAAATATTATTGTTACCCAGAGAATGAGGATATCCGCGGAATCCATCTTCGTAAAGAGTGTATGAACCACCTAAATCAACATCCAGAGTAGGAAGGACGCTAATACCTATCCCACCTCCAAAAGAATTAGTATTCAAGCTGAAACGTTGATCACTTTGATACAAATCATTAACCCCGGTTCTGGTAATCAACCATCCCCCACTAAGACGAAGCTTTTCGGTAAGTCCGTATTCAAGTCCCAATCCATATTCGAAAGAATTATTATCTATCATCACAATATCCTGAGTAAGACTACCATCATAATCATTGTTCTTATCAAAATAATAATGGATACCTGTTGAAATTAAAACCTTATCATTAGGTTTGATAGCTGCACCAACAACCAATTGAGCCGGCATATCGGCAACAACAGCAGCACCATCAACAAACATACCGCCTGCATCTTTTCCATCAATTACTTCAGTCGCCAATTCCAACTTCGTCTTCACCTCATATTTAACAGAAAGATTAAGCATATCATTTGGCGCAAAATTCAAACTAAAAATTGGAGTCACACCATTACCTTTTCTAATCACATCAGCTTCAAGAGAAGTTTGCGCATCCAGCTGAGCTGCCGTACCAATCATTGTTTGTCCCAATACACTTTCAGCACCCACAAATGATGTATTGGCAAGAAACCTTAGATAATCGCCAGGTGTTTGTGTGCCGCCATAAGCCTCAGGAGTATTTATTGTAACATCACTTACATATCCTTTATAAGTGTTTTTTGCAGCAACATATCTTGCTCCAATGCCCAAAGACAATTTCTCACTTACATTATAAGAAACATTAGCTTGATAACCAAAATAGATAGAGCTGCCTTTGAAGTAAATATTTGAATTATAACCTGTAATATTACTAAAACCGGGATCCATCCCCCCTGTAGCTTCAATAATACCATCATCAAGAGGCTTGATTTGAGAATAAAGCATAGGCACCAAATCAGCTACCATCGTTTCAAAAGAAGGTAATCCATCTGCAAACTCAGCACCACCACCACCACCAATCGGATTGAACCCAAATGATACAGCAATATTGCCAAACTTATAAGCCGCATAGACACTTGGGAAAAGAGGGGCCTTAACAATACCAGTGTACTCAAAAGTAGGATCCGACAAATACGAATAATTATTTGTAATACTCTGATTCTGAGTGATCGATTGGTTATGCAAGGAAAGGTAAAATCCGTCCTTATAAGTAGCGATTCCTGCCGGATTAAAATACACGGCATCAATACCCAAAGTAGCATCCCTACACATGAATCGCGTAAATAATGAAGATTGGTTTGTGTTAGTAACAAGACCTCCTGCAAACAGGCCTGAGAATGAGGAAAGTAAAGCAAAAAGAATTAGTATCTTTTTCATTTTTCAAGAGATTATGGTTTATCCAAATATATGTACATATAGATTAATAACCTAATTGCTCTGCATTTAGCATGCTTGGATGAGACTGTAGGTTTTTCTCTTACGATGTAACCTATCCCCCTGCCCCTTTCCTTAAACCAGGAAAGGGGAGTTTTAGAGTTCTTTGAAATCAGCCAGCCCCACTCTTTTGAAGTTTTTCTCAGCTTCTTTGTTGAATTGGTTTTTGATTTTTTCCAGGACCTTATCAATATCATTCAGGTCTTCGTTTTTGAATCTAATAATTTTTAATCCAGCTTCAATTAAAATTCTCTCCCTTTTTTCATCTTTGGAAACCTGATAGTCGTGAATCGATCCATCAATTTCGATTATTAGTCCTTCCTGATAACAGTAAAAATCAGGAATAAAAAAGAAATACTCCTTTTCTGAAAACTCATATAAGAGTGGATGTTGTCTTAGAAATTTTCGCCCTTCTAATTGTTTGTTCCTTATATACTGCCATAGTTTAGCCTCAGAAGGAGTCTGATTTTTTCGCAACTTCCTCGCATATTCTTTAATTTCTCCATATTTCATAATAGTCCTTTACAACTATAGATGAAACAAAAAGCCTCAAATGGAAAAATCCACCTCCCTTTTTTCAACAAATTCTTTTTCTCCCCTTTCCTGGTTCAAGAAAAGGCAAGGGGATAATTTTTTTTCTCCCCTTTCCTGGTTTAAGGAAAGGGGTCGGGGGATAGGTTAACCCGACAAGGGGGATAGGTTAACCCGACAAGGGAGATAGGTTAACCCGACAAGGGAGATAGGTTAACCCAACAAGGGAGATAGGTTAACCCGACAAGGGAGATAGGTTAACTCAACAAGGGAGATAGGTAACTCAACAAGGGAGATAGGTTAACTCAACAAGCAGAGCAATAACCTAACCTGACAAGCCTGCCAGTCGAGTAAACAGTCTGAGAGATTCTAATCCAAAAAGCCTCTATTTCTCATAAGTGCAGTAATATCCGGTTCACGACCCCTGAACTTCACAAACATCTCCATAGCATCTGCCATCCCATTTTTAGCCAGCACATTATACCTGAAAGATTTCGCTGTTTCCTGATCAAACAAAGAAGTCTCCTTAAAAGCCTCGAAAGCATCATGATC
>CAYUNU010000522.1:0-2600 GCA_964446195.1 uncultured Porphyromonadaceae bacterium
GGATGCCAGACCATTGGTTGATTGAAGTTTCAGGAATCCCATTTGGTTTGCCCGGACAGATGCTTCAAGGAGGAGGAAATCCTTGGAGGGGCATGGTTTTTGGAATTACCAACCGTGCAGGCTGGACACCCAGGCCGCCCGGTGAGATTTGGAAATTCTGGGATGAATATCGAATTCAAGACAAGGAGATGATTGTTTACTGGGAAAAAAACTGTCCGGTAAAAACCTCTAATCCCCTGGTTAAGGCAAGCGTTTATCGGGGTAGTGACAGTGCTATAATTTCAGTTGCCAACTGGAGCGACAAGGATCAGAAGGCTGGATTATCTATTAATTGGGACGGTTTGGGAATGGATCCCTATGGAGTGGATATTTTTATTCCTCCGGTGATAGATTTTCAGGATGAACAGACATCAGTGATTCTGGACAAACTGACTATTCCGGGAGGGAAAGGTTACCTGATCATTATCAGGGAGCGGTGATTTGAGGGCTAGGTAAATGAGAAATATTTCACTTTCCGGATCATTTCTTGCAACAGTCTATTTTATTTGGCAATATTGATAGTTCAAAATAATTATCCTGATGAAATACCTGATACTTGTCGGTTTATTGATAACAACAGTCCTGCTACCGGCTCAGGACAAGATGGATACAGAGGTTATCCGAAGTTTTTATGATGAAGCTCTCACCAGTAGGGAGGCTTACGAAAACCTTGAATGGTTGTGCAAGAATACTGCCGGGAGGATATGTGGTACTCCCGAAGCAGCAGCTGCGGTTGAATTTACCTATCAAACAATGCTAAAAATGGACCTGGATACGGTATGGAAGCAGGATGTTATGGTAAAGAACTGGAAGAGGGGTGAACCTGAGCAGGGTAGAATTGTATCTTCCATCTACGGTACTGAGGATGTGCCGGTATGTGCCCTGGGATTATCTCCAGGGACTGGCAACAAAGGTGTTGTTGGTAAGGTCCTGGAAGTTGTAGATTTTAATGATCTTGAAAACAAAAAAGAACTTGCAAAAGGGAAAATAGTTTTCTTTAATCGCCCGATGGATCAGAAGCAGATCCACACTTTTTCAGCTTATGGTGGAGCGGCCAATCAGCGTACCAGCGGTCCTGCACTAGCTGCTAAATATGGGGCTATTGCCTGCCTGGTTCGGTCTTTAAGTATTGAGCTGGATGATTATCCTCATACAGGTGTGACCCGCTTTGATAATCCGGATGAGCAGGTACCTGCCCTGGCTATTTCAACCAATGGAGCAGAACTTCTGAGCAGTCAGCTGAAAAACGATCCTGATTTGAAAGTATTCCTGAGGGCCACATGCCAAACTTATCCTGATGTGCTCTCGCACAATGTTATTGGAGAGATCAGAGGATCTGAATATCCTAATGAAATTATTACCGTGGGTGGGCATCTGGATGCCTGGGATAATGGCGAAGGAGCGCATGATGACGGAGGTGGATGCATGCAGTCGATCGAGGTGTTGCGATTGTTTCTGGAAAATGGTATTCGTCCTAAACATACCATTAGGGCAGTGATGTTCATGGATGAGGAGATAGCCCAGAGAGGTGGGCAGGCTTATGCAAAAGAAGCCTTTGAAAGAGGCGAAAAACATATTGCTGCAATGGAGTCGGATCGTGGAGTATTGTCGCCTCGGGCTGTAACGGTTGGAACTACTCCCGAGAAATTTGAAAAAGCAAAAGAATGGGCACCACTCTTCCTTCCTTATGATTTAAAGTTTTCCGGAGGTGGAGGAGGAGTTGATGTTTCACCATTAAGAAATTTTTATCCTGATTTAGTTTATCTGGGTATGATGCCTGATAATCAGCGATATTTCCGTTTTCACCATTCTCCTTTTGATACTTTTGATCATATTGATCGCAGGGAGATGCAGATGGGTGCCGCTAGTATGGCTGCGATAGTTTATTTGTTTGATAGGTGGGGCTTGTAAAAGGTTACTGGTTTGTAAAAAAAAAAGATATGAAATTAATTGTTTTGGTTTTGGTTTCGGTTTTAATTTGTAGCTGTAGCAGTGCACCTCAGCAGGCTGAGACTATAAAAGTAAAAGTTGCAGTGGTGATTCAGGATCCTGTGATTCCCGGGACTGATGGAAAGAGGCTGCATGAGGTGATAAAAACACCCGGATACACATTCACATGGAATGATCCTTTTGAGTTGACGAAGGAATATGAGGCTGCTCTTGAGGAAATTAGTCATGGCACAGTAGACTTTGAAATTGTAAAGATTTATGATGATACCCTGCTTTTCTCAAATCGAAACGACAATAATGAGGCAGTAGGTATGAGTGAGATGCTAAGGTTGTTGCAGGAACCTGAATGGGAAACACTCAAGAAAACAGGGACGCATTTTGATTATAAGCGCTTTGTGGAGGAGTATGATTTCGATCTTCAAAGGGATAAAGATGAGATAAATGAGGTGTGGGTTTGGTCATTTCCGTACGGAGGAATGTGGGAATCGAACTATGTGGGAGATACGGGGTTCTGGCTTAATTCGGATCCAACAACGGGAACGAGGAATGAAAAACTACTCGTCGTGATGGGCTTAAATTATGAGAGGAAAATGTCCTTGGCTCTTAAGAGT
>CAYUNU010000523.1:0-2585 GCA_964446195.1 uncultured Porphyromonadaceae bacterium
CCTGCTAAGAGCTATTGGTGGTGATGATGAATATACCACTCAGGGTTATTTCTTCTATGATTTAAACGCCAAGATCAATCATAAGATTTCTTATAAAGATCATCTATACTTTAGCGTTTACACCGGAGAGGATAGCTTCTATAGAAAACAAACTCCGTATACATACCTGTATGATGGAAACCTTTTTACTGATGAATCATACTCAGGCTTGGGCTGGGGTAATATTACTTCTGCCTTGAGGTGGAATCATCAGTATAACAGCAAGCTGTTTAGTAATACATCCGTAACATATAGTAACTATAATTTTGAGGTAAAAAACTCTTCGAAGTCCATTGTGGAGAATAGTGAAGGGACAACCAATGAAATCAATTCCCTGAATTTTTTGTCAGGTATTGAGGATATAGCCGCAAAAATTGATTTTGATTATTTACCGAAAGCAAACCATTTTGTGAGATTCGGAGCAAATTATATTAACCATACTTTCAAACCTGGTGTTTCTGTTTATCAGGTGACGAGCATCGATGCAGGAGATATCGATACAACAATGGGAGAAAGAAATATACACGCAGATGAGTTTTCTCTTTATGTTGAAGATGATTATGAGATTACAAAAAGACTTAAGGCAAATATTGGTCTGCATTATTCAGGATTCCTTGTAGATGAAAAGTTCTATAACTCACTGCAGCCAAGGTTGTCGGCCAGGTACATGATAAACGAGTCGTGGTCAATGAAGGCTTCTTATGCTAAGATGCAACAGTATATTCACCTTCTAACGAACAATAATATTGGTTTGCCAACAGATTTGTGGGTTCCGGCAACTGATAGGATAAGACCGCAAAAGTCGCATCAGGTCGCATTCGGCCTGGCAAAAACCTTTAGCGATATGTTTAGCCTATCAGTTGAGGGCTATTACAAAACAATGGATAACCTGATCGAATATAAGGATGGAGCTTCTTTTATGGGAGCAACAACTGCATGGGAAGATAAGGTCGATATGGGTAAAGGCTGGTCATATGGCGGAGAGGTGTTTTTTGAAAAACGTCTTGGGGAAATAACAGGTTGGGTGGGATATACGCTGTCCTGGACCAACAGACAGTTTGAAAATATCAATGAAGGAAAGATCTTCCCTTATAAATATGATAGAAGACATGATATCTCTGTGGTGCTGAGTATGCCGGTAAACGATAAATGGGACTTGTCGGCCAGTTGGGTATATGGAACAGGAACAACACATAACCTGGCAACAGAACGCTATTTTGGTGATGTTAATGGACTTTATAGTTATGGGGGAATCGGAATTGGCGGGATGCATCCATCGGCATATGTGAGGTATTCGGATAGGGACAATTTTACGGGAGAGGTGCAACGTATTGATGGGAGAAATTCAATCAGAGCCGCCAACTACCATCGCTTGGATGTTAGTTTCCAAAAAACAAAGGAAGTGAGATGGGGTGAAACAACCTGGACTGTTGGTGCATATAATCTTTATAATCGGAAAAACCCATTTTACTACTATATTGGTAGCGATAGGAGAGGGAATCGCGCCCTTAGAAGAGTTAGCCTCTTCCCATTAATACCTTCTGTAACCTGGAGCTTTAAATTTTAGTGCTTAATAAGATGAAAACAAAATATATATTCCAATTCATTCTCATATCTGTTTTTGCTTTCACAGCCTGCGAAACAACAGAAAAAATCGATGATTTCCCCCTGCGCCCTTCTCAGCTTGTGGTAAATTGTTTTTTTACTGAGGGAGGTGTATGGGAGTTTCAGGTAAGCAAGAGTTTGTCGGTCCTGGATAATGCACCGATTAAACTGATCGAAAATGCTACAATCAAACTGTTCAAAGACTCTGAACTGGTTCAAACAATATCTGAACCGGATGCCGACTCATGGTATAGATATGCCGACAACCTTCCGGAAACCGGACATGTTTACTCTATCGAGGTTTCTGCCCCGGATTTTAATGTCCTTAGAGCCAATGAAATTACTCCAAATGCTGTCCCCGTTTCTAATGTGTCAGCAGTAATACGTGATTCCTTCTTTTATGAGTCGAAATATGGTCATTTTGGGGGTAACGTGGAGGGAAGCTTCAATATCCTAATTAGCGATCCGGTGGAAAATGAGAATTATTACCAGTTGTCGATATACTATTATGACACAGTTTATTATAATAGCCAGGATTCGCTTGAGTTTGAGGTTAATAAAACTAATCTTACAATTTCAACAGATGATCCATCAGCCGAAGATAGTGATGGCTACAATATCATCTTGCTTGTTAGTGATAACATCTTTAATGGCCAGGACTATGAACTTGATGTGGATTTTAATGAATGGAACGCTAAAAAAGGAAGAGAGTATTTGATCGAATTAACCACATTAAACAGATCAGGATATCTTTACAAAAGATCCATCAAGGAGTATACCTCGTCAATTAATGATCCCTTCGCCGAACCAGTTAAAATCTTCTGCAATATCGAAAACGGCTACGGAATATTCAGCGGATATGCAACAGAAATATATCCGGTGTCATTCTGGTAAAAATGCTCTTCGTTTTCAGCATTCCTCCTGTGCCATTAGGTTCCCGC
>CAYUNU010000524.1:0-2568 GCA_964446195.1 uncultured Porphyromonadaceae bacterium
CTGAGATATAGCATTGCAAACTATTGATTAAGAATGTATCTTCATGCCCTTCATTATTAATTGTTAACATCTACATCATGAGACAACTACTCCCAAATGCACTATTGACAGCTTTTTTATTGATCATCTTATCTTCCTGCAATCAGGAGACAAAAATATACGAATGGCGCGGCGAAAACAGGAGCGGTATATACGAAGTGGAAAATATGCTAAATTCCTGGCCTGAGGGTGGACCCGAAGTGGTATGGGAATATGAAGGCGTTGGTCATGGTTATGGTTCACCGGTATTTACAGAGGATAAAATGTTTATTATGGGTGAGATCGATGAAGAGGATAGTTTAGCCTTTTTATTCGCCTTCGAAATTGATGGTGATTTGCTGTGGAAAAGTGATTTTGGGAAAGAGTGGGTGAAGAACTGGAATGGCTCGAGGTGTGCTCCAACAGTTGTTGACGACTTGATTTATGTTACATCAGGATTAGGAAATATTTATTGCTTCGACACAGAAAACGGTGATAAGCAATGGTCTGTTGATATGGTCAATGATCTTGGTGGTGTTTTCCCTCTTTTTGGCTATTCAGAAGCCCTTGCCGTTGATGGTGACAAAATCTTCTGTACGCCTGGTGGTCCGGAGCATAATGTTGTTGCCCTAAACCGTTTCTCAGGAGAATTGATATGGTCGAACAAAGGTAAAGGAGAGCGATCGGCTTATAACCAGCCTTTAGTAATTGACCTGGAAGAAAGGAATGTTTTAGTGACCTATACGGCTTATGAGATGTTAGGTCTGGATACAGAAACAGGTGAATTACTTTGGGTAAATGAGCAGGATAATACTCCACTGGAGGACCGAAGACCGGGCAAAGGTGATACGCATGCAAACACTGTGATTTATGAAGATGGATTTATCTATTATGCTGCGGGGGATGGAAATGGTGGTGTAAAACTACAATTATCTCCGGATGGAAGCAGTATTAACGAAATATGGAGAAATCCTGATTTTGACTCCTATATGGGGGGTATCGTTAAGATCGGAGATTACCTCTACGGTTGTGGCTCTGTTAAGCCAAGTTTTAAGAGTATTAATGCAGAAACAGGGGAGATCGGAAAGACACTCAAAATTGGTAGTGGGGCAGTTATTGCCGTTAATGATAAGCTGATTTATTATAACTATAAAGGTGAGGTTATGCTTATTAACCAAGATCCAATAGATATGGAGGTAATCAGTGAATTCAAGATCACAAAGGGTGATAAGGAACATTTTTCTCATCCGGTAATTAATGATGGCAAGATGTACCTTAGGCATGGAAATGTGATCCAGGCTTTTAGAGTGGCTGGGGAATAGTGACGGGTGACGGGTGATGGGTGACGAAATATTTCTTTACCTTTACTTGATCTAAAATGGCCTTATCATGAAAAAGTTTTCTTTGTTTGTTTTATTGATGCTTCTATGTAGTTCATTGGTGAATTCACAAACCATTACAAGCATTTCCGGTACAGTAGTATCCAAGAATACAAAGGAGAAGGTCCCATTTGCGACAGTGGCTGTTTTGTCGGAAAAAGATAGCTTGGTGGCTGGTAATATAACCTCAGTAGATGGAAGTTTCACTATTGAAGGACTGGCCAAAGGCAGATACACCGTTATAGTATCCTATATCGGTTACAAGAGCCATCAGCTAGATCTGCTTATTGGGGAGTTGAATATGAATTATGATCTTGGTAAAATTGAGATTGTTTCTTCATCAACGGAATTGGAAGAGATTACCATTAGTGGCATGCGAAGCGAAATAAATTCTCAGATGGACAAGAAGACTTTCTTTTTGAACAATAACCCTGCTCAATCCGGAGGTTCTGTTATGGATGCGATGAAGGCTATGCCCAGCATAAGTTTTGATCAGGATGGTAAGGTGATATTGCGTGGGAGTGATAAGGTGATTGTTCTGATCGATGGCAAACAATCCAGTCTTACTGGTTATGGAAATCAAAAGGGCTTGGATAATATCCCGGCTGCAAATATTGAAAGTATTGAGATAATTAACAATCCATCAGCTAAATATGATGCCAGTGGAATGGCAGGGATAATTAATCTTATATACAAGAAAAACGAAGAATATGGCCTTCACGGTAGTGCTGGTTTTGCTTATGGACTGGGTTTAATCACCAGAGCCAAAGCGGATTTGCCTTCAGAATTAGGCAGTTACTCTCCAACTCCAAAGTTTATCCCTAGTCTGGATCTTAATTTGAAAAGAGAAAAATTCAATGTTTACCTGCAATCAGAGGCACTGTGGCAAGAGAAATTGCCAAACAACGAATTTACCACAAGATATTACGATGACGGCAGGGTCACAGCCTCTCAGGTACCTGAAAATCGTAAGCAGACTCACTACATTGTTAAAGGAGGAGTGGATTATCGTTTTAATGAGAATAATACCCTAACCTTTTCTGGTATTTATGATTGGGAGAATCATATTGATACGGCTCAGGTTCCATATATGAATATGCTAAATTATTCGAGGTACAGATTCATTTCATGGAAGGAAAATGAGACTACCGGATACATGAATTATGCTACT
>CAYUNU010000525.1:0-2558 GCA_964446195.1 uncultured Porphyromonadaceae bacterium
TGAGTGAGGAAATAAAAAATACCGGTGTTTTTATCTGCACATCATGTGGGATAAAAGATTGCATTGATACATCTGGCTTAGTCGAAATAGCTGAAGGAGCAGTGAAATTTGGGAATTGTATTGAACAGGCCAATCTCTGTCATCCCGAAGGAATAGAGGTCATCAAAAAGAGCATCATAGATGGTAAGCTTAAAAAAGTGCTTATTGCAGCTTGTTCACCTCGGGCCAAAACAGAAGAGTTTCGTTTTAATCCTGATGTTCAGCTTGAGCGGGTGAACCTGCGGGAGCAGGTGGTTGGGAGTCATGAGCCACAGGATGAGGATACCCAGATGCTGGCGGAGGATATGCTAAGGATGAGTCTGGCAAAACTGGCAAACACCCAATTGCCTATTCCCTTTATTCCTGAGAAAACAAGTGAAGAAATTTTAGTTCTGGGAGGAGGAATAAGCGGTATTACTGCTGCTATAGAAGGGGCAAGAACAGGCTACAAGATCACTTTGGTGGAGAGGGAAGAGAAAGCAGGTGGTTGGCTAAACGATTTGCATAAGCAGATTCCCTTGCAGAGTCCCTGGACCAAACCACAGGATCCTATTCTGGCTCCTGCCCTAGAAGCATTACATCAGGAGAAAAACATCTCCTTACTGACTAATACTGAGATTATTGAAATATCCGGACAGCCTGGTGCCTTTTATGTTAGGATGAGGCAGGGAGGGGAGGAAATTGGTAAAGCTATTGGTGCAATTGTTTTGGCTACCGGTTGGGAACCATATGACCCCAGCGGAGTAGCTAATCTTGGATATAAAGATCACGCAGATGTGATCAGCTCGCTTGAGTTTGAAAAGATGGCTGGCAAGGGTGCTTTCACAAGGCCTTCTGATGGCAAGCCTGTAAAAAATGTTCTTTTTGTTCAATGTGCAGGCTCAAGAGACAAGGATCATCTTCCTTATTGCTCCTCAGTTTGTTGTGCTACCTCCCTAAAGCAGGCTCAGTATGTGCGTGAAGCTAACCCTGATGCAAATGTCTTTATAATTTACAAGGATATCAGGATGCCCGGCATGAGTGAGAATTACTACCTGGAAGTGCAAAAAGACAGTAGAGTCTTTCTCACAAAAGGTGAAGTGGCAGGGATAGTCGCCGAAGATGAACAGCTTATGGTGAATGTAAAGGACAGCCTGGTTCACAAGGATATGGAAATTGCTGCTGATCTGGTGGTTCTGGCGGTTGGGATGACACCGAGAAACTCCGAAGATCTTAAGCTTTCATACAAACAAGGACCCGGACTGCCAACTCTAAAGTATGATTTCCCCGATTCTCATTTCATATGTTTTCCTTATGAGTCAAGAAGAACGGGTATTTATGCAGCAGGGTCGGTGAGGGCACCGCTTTCCGTTGGTGATAGCATGGAAGATGCGGGAGGTGCAATGCTGAAAGCGATACAATGTGTGGAGGCAACGAAAAGAGGTGAGGCTGTCCATCCACGTGCAGGTGATCAAAGCTATCCGGAGCTTTATATGCAGAGATGTACCGACTGTAAGCGATGTACCGAGGAATGTCCCTTCGGCGCTTATGATGAAACAGAGAAAGGAACTCCTTTGCCTAACCCTTCACGCTGTCGGCGCTGTGGAATATGCATGGGCTCTTGCCCGGAGAGAATTATCAGCTTTAAAGACTACTCTATCAATTCGGTATCAGCAATGATCAAGGCAATAGAAGTGCCGGATGAGTTCGAAGAGAAACCCAGAGTTCTCGTTTTCTTATGCGAAAATGATGCCTACCCAGCTTTTGATATGGCCGGAATGAAAGGTCTGAAATACAGTCCCTTTGTGAGAATAATCCCGGTAAGATGCATTGGATCAGTAAATAAGGTTTGGATATCAGATGCACTTTCCAGAGGATTTGATGGTATCATGCAGATAGGTTGTAAGCCGGGGGATGATTACCAGTGCCATTTTATTCAGGGAAGTGAACTGACCGAAACACGGGGTGAAAACCTGCAGGAAACATTGCAGACAATGATGCTTGAACCTGAGCGAATCAGAACGGAGTTTATTGAGATTGATGAGTTCGACAAGATCCCTGATATGATCAACAACTATATGGAGGAAATTGAGTTGATAGGTCCTAATCCATTTAAAGACATGTAAAATGGGCATGGAAACGATAAGAATAAATCCTGATATTGACTTCATCGAGTACCTGAAGAAGGACAGTGGCTCTGATATATCCATATGTATGCAGTGTGGAAGTTGTACTGCTGTGTGTGATCTTTCTCCTGATGAAAACCCTTTTCCCAGGAAGGAGATGATCTGGGCAGGATGGGGGCTCAAGGATCGACTGATGGCTGATGAGGATATTTGGCTTTGTCATCAGTGTGGCGATTGTTCATCTACATGCCCCAGAGATGTACGACCGGCCGATGTGATGGCTTCGGCAAGAAACTATGCCTACCAGCATTTCGCCCGACCACGATTTTTGGGTAGATGGTTACAGTCCCCCAAGTATCTACCTCTACTTATTTTGATGCCCGCTGTAATAATAGCAGGTATTATCGCACTGGC
>CAYUNU010000526.1:0-2544 GCA_964446195.1 uncultured Porphyromonadaceae bacterium
CGGAGGGTATGAAATATAATACTTCGGGAAGAAGTTCAGAAAGCCGGGAGATAGTTATGGATAGTGTCGAACAGATCACCTTAACAAGTGCTTCAAGCGATATTGGAGATGTGGACCAGATAGAATTTGGATTTGGATATCATCAGGAAGTATTGGTGGCTGAAAAGAAAGGCGATCTGGTAATCATGGGCAGGCCTGAAATTGATATTATAAGAAGCTTCGATGATCAAATTGAAATTTCCCTGAAGAAAAGAGCCAGAGGCGTTAATATTGATGCTGCCAGAAGGCAGGCTGAAGAGATTCTATACTCGTATAATGTTAAGGATTCGCTTATTGTATTCAACCCCTATTTTAATATACCTAAGCATGTTAAGTGGAGAGACCAAGAGTTAGATGTTGTTATCAGCCTGCCGCTTGGCGTTCAGATATTCCTCGACGAAAGTATGGCCGATCTTCTTCACGGAGTTGAAAATACGGATAATATGTGGTCGGACGAAATGGTGGAAAAGTCATGGATAATGACTGAAGAGGGCTTGTCCAGAACTACCAAGAAACAGAGTGATTAATTAACAAATCCTCTGAGTTTTAGTTTTATTGTTCGGGCCGGGCAGGATACACACTGCCTGGCCTTGAACATTTTTTCTATTTTTGCGAGATGAAAAATCCATTTTTCTATAATCTTCACCCTGTTTCACAATTGCTTATGGTAGTACTGACAGTCCTGCTGGGGTTTTTTGTGTTCTTTGCCTTGGGGCTTATTAGTTCTCTAATAATATTCCCCATCACACTGTCGGATATTACAAAGGGATTAGATTTTGATGATTCAGGAATAGTGCCTGTATTAAAGAATCTACAAATATGGCAGTCTGTTGGCTTGTTCGTGGTCCCATCGATTTTGATCGCCTGGTTCGCCTCTTTTAAACCATGGAATTTTCTTGGTTTAGACGGTCGTATAAATTTAAGGTTAGCTCTTTGGGTTGTTTTGATCCTGCTGGTGTCAATGCCTTTTATGAACCAGCTGGTTGTATGGAATGAAAGCATGAGTCTTCCGGCATTTCTTTCGGGAGTGGAGGAATGGATGAAAGAGCGGGAAGATATGGCGGCAGGACTAACAACTTCTTTTCTCATTGCAGATAATATTTGGGGTTTCGCTGTTAATATCCTGATGATAGCCATCATCCCGGCTTTTGGGGAAGAGTTCTTCTTCAGGGGTATTTTACAGAAACTTTTTGGGAGGTGGTTTAAGAATGCTCACGTCGCTGTTATTCTTGCTTCAATACTATTTTCTGCTCTGCATTTTCAGTTTTATGGCTTTCTTCCACGACTGCTTTTGGGTTTGATATTTGGCTATCTGTTCTATTGGTCGGGGAATTTATGGTATCCCATAATTGCACATTTATTCAACAACATGATTCCTGTTGTAGCGTTTTATATTTATGGGGAAGAGGCCCTTGATGGTCCGCTGGATAGTATTGGTACGGGTGAATTAAACTGGATGTGGGTTATTGGGAGTGTTTTTTTAGCGACTGTTGCTATTTATCAATTTAAAAAATTATCTTTCTCACAGATAACTTCAACTGAATCAAATGAAAATATTTAAAACTTTATCTGCAATTATTTTTGCTTTGCTTGTTTCAATTTCTGCGTATTCTCAGAATGCAGATCCTGATAATCATTTGTCTCTTGGTGATGATCTACCAAGTTTTGAGTATCAAACAGCTGATGGTAAAACACTAAAGACCGATGATCTTTTTGGGAAAGTCGTTCTGGTTAATTTCTATGCCAGCTGGTGTGGCCCTTGCAAGAAAGAGCTTCCTTTTGTTGAGAGTGATCTGTACAAAAAGTATAAGGATAATGAAGACTTCTGTTTGCTGGTTATTGCAAGACAGGAAGGATGGGACAAAATAAATGAGTTTAAGAAAAACAGTGGACTCGATCTTCCATACTATCCTGATCCAAAGAGGGACATTTATAATTTGTTTGCAGATAAATATATTCCAAGGAATTACTTGTTCGACAAGCAGGGAAGGCTGGTGCTATTTTCCAAAGGATATAAAGCTGAAGAATTTGAGGAATTGAAAAAGGAGATTAGTGGTCTTCTTTAGCTTCGGAACCTTTTTCATTCTTTCTAAACACATATTTTAATCCGTATTGTCTGCATGCCTCTCTTCTTTTTTCATCAGGAAGATCCTGGTAATACTCTTCAACCTCATTCCATACATTTAGGATAAGGGCATCGCTTTGTTCGCGAAGCTGTTTGATTTTCTCATTAGCCCTCTTATTAGACTTCTGTACTGTCTTTTGCGAATGGTAAGCCTCCTTGAATTGTTCATACCAGGCGTTCACCTTGCCTATTGTTGGTGTCATAACCGGGGATCCACCCTCATTAATTCTGCGATTCTCACCATCAATAACGATTTTACCTTTTGTAAGAATATCATGTTCATTTAACAAAGGAGGGACTCTGCCATCAGCCGGGTCAATATCAAAATACTTGCGGGCATCAGGAGAGAATTCTTCCCTGGCTATACACATATTTACAAC
>CAYUNU010000527.1:0-2542 GCA_964446195.1 uncultured Porphyromonadaceae bacterium
CTGTTAGGTAAACCCTATCCTGATTCTCTCCAAAGGGAACTATATTATGAAGCTCAAGCGTGTCCTTGGAAATATTCTGAAAAAACAGACGCGCCTTAAATCCAGGAGAAAACCCAAGATCCTGCCGCCAGCTAATGAGCAGCTTTTCATCATAATTCATCCTCAAAGAATCTTTTTCAAATTCGCCTTTGCATTCAGATGATTTAACCAATCTTTCACCGATAAGAAACGAAAATAAATCTGAAAATTCGGCATTAACCTTTTGAGATCCATTATTAAATGATTGAATCTTAACCCCACCAACCAGATCAACTTCGATCCCAGTAATTTCCTGGCCGCTTATCATGCTTATAGACCCCATGAAAACAGCAAGAAAGAATAGTCTTATCCCCATCATCTATTATTTGTTAAGTAATTGAGTGAATTATTTCAAACACACCAAGGAATTTATCCTGATGTAAAATTAAAGATTCTTCCTGTAAATCCGGAAGCGCTTATATATTTCTCCACCTATACGCTCCCACTCGGCTCTCATTTTTGTGTTATTCTCCAAAACAAGGTGACTGTCCATTACAACTTTACCTCGCTCCCTTGCCGATTTAAACAACTTAACAGCCATCATTACATCAAGCCCGCGCCCGCGGTACCTTTCCTCTACCGCCCCAAGAAGAACATTTAACTGGTTTGACCTTCTACCACTCATAAGCATAGTGAAAATCCCAAATGGAAGAACTTTACCCCCAGCCCTCCTGATACCATTACTTATATCAGACATCCCAACAATGTAGGCTACAACCTCATCATGACGATCAAGAACAACCTTAATAAAATGCGGATTCAAAAATATAATGAATCTGTTCGCAAATTCATCCATCTCCTTCTCCTCATAAGGCATCGATCCATATATATCCACAAAAGCCTTGTTGGTTAGTCGCAAAACCGGCCTTATGTATTTCCTGAGCTCAAACCTGCTGCTAAACTCTTTAAGCTTAAACTCACCATTCAGTCTTTCTAGCCTGGGAATAATGCGATGGTAAACTGGGGGAAGCTCATCATTAAGTGGCGTCTTATAAGCTACCAGATTTACCTCAGTGGAATAACCCTCCTTTTCTAGCAAAGAAGCTTGATAAGGCATATTACAATATGTTGCAATAGAAATCGGCTGATCGAAGCCTTCAATCAAATACCCTTGTGGCTCCTTATCAGAAAAACCCAAGGGACCAACAATATTCTCCGCCCCTAGTGAGCGGGCCCAGACTTCAACCTTACTAATCAAGGCATGAACAACCTCCTGATCATCAAATGTTTCAAGATAGGAAAATCGAGCATTATTCTCATTCCGCCGTTCGTTGTACCGATGGTTAATTAAACCCATGACTCTACCAACAGGCCTGCCAGAACGATAGGCCAGCAAACGGAGATGATCACAATACCGAAAAGCTGAATTTTTTTTGGATCGAAAAAACTATAAGCATCCATGTAAATAGGTGGGATCCAATTTGAATGATCCTTATGGATCATGGCCGGAAGTTTGACAAATACTTTTAAGCCCTTAGCGTCAACAACTTCTCTTAAAACAATTCCCTGATTAATCATCCACCATGCTTTAATGCAATAAACTTGATAATGATAACTAAAATATCTAATAAATGCTTGATGCTAAATATATAGATAATTAGAGAAACAACCAGAGCAGCAGATAAGTGAGTGGATTGCATAAGAATTGGAGATCATCCAATTAACACAGGCAAACACACAACAATCACATCAAAACACTTAGAGCTTTGAAAATAATTCGACATAAATGGTAAAATAAAAAAACAGGGAGTGCTTGCAGAGTACTCCACCTGACTTACTTTTCTCCATCAAGGTCTTCAAACTCAACATTAATAAAGGTATCATCTTCACTCCTCGCTGAGTCGCTTGGTAGATGTTCAGAGAAATCTCCTTTTACCTTTTTAATGTAATCAACCGCATCTGTAAATCCATCAGCAAACTTTTCAAAATCTTCTTTGTATAGAAAAAGCTTGTGCTTCTCAAAATGGAAACGCCCCTCCTTGTCAAAGATTTTTTTGCTTTCTGTTATAGTCAGATAGTAGTCGTCCTTACGAGTAGCCTTTACATCAAAGAAATAGGTCCGTTTACCAGCTCTAACAATCTTTGAATAAATCTCTTCACGGTCATTTTGATCCATGTCACCACGTTTATCTAATTCCTCCATATTCCCCAGGTTTCTAGTTAAAGGATAATGCATCCAAAAATAGAAAAAATATGACAAAGCAAGCATCCGTCAATAAAAAACTTTATGAGAGGGATCGCTTTGTAAAATTTGAATTAATTAAAAAAAAACTACCTTTGCAAACCTTAAATAAATTATACAGGAATAGTTCTTTAAACTCATGATTAGCAGACGACTACTTAGAATAAAGGCCCTTCAGATTTTCTACGCCTATCACATGTCGGACGACCGCACCCTCAATAAATCTGAAAAAGAATTATTGTTTAGCGTGGGCAAAAGCTACGAATTGTATCATCTCCTCAT
>CAYUNU010000528.1:0-2542 GCA_964446195.1 uncultured Porphyromonadaceae bacterium
GTTTAGTAGAAGATAATATCGCGCCTAAATATATAAATTTTTATATATATAGATTAATCCTGGAATTTGATATCAAACACTTATAAGCCCACAGTAGATCAACTCTTTCTGACAGAAGCTCCTCTCTATTAACAATGTAAACCCACAAAAAGTTTTGCATAACAACCTTTTTTGCCCTTCCCTGGCACTAAGAAGTTTTTTTTGATGGCTTTGGGCCGATAAAAGTATTGTCTATTTTTAACCTTACTTCCAAAAGCTTAAGTTATGAGATTAATTTTGATAAGTCTTCTTATTGTTCTGGTGTCCTGTGGGAAAAGCGATACTCAAAAACCAAATATTCTTTTTCTGTTTGCAGATGACCAAACCTATCAGGGTGTACATGCCCTCGGCAATCAGGAGGTCATTACTCCCAGTCTTGACAAATTAGTTGAAGCAGGAGTAACATTCACTCATACATATAATATGGGTGCTTGGAACGGGGCTGTTTGTATTGCTTCGAGAGCCATGCTAAATACGGGTAGGATGATATGGCGGGCTCATTCTGCCGAAAAAAATTATGAAGAGCTTAAAGATAGTCGTCATTTTTGGGCCCAGAGGATGGAGGATGCGGGTTATGACACCTATATGACCGGTAAGTGGCATGTAAAAATGGGTGCGGATAAAATATTTAATACCACAAGTCATATCCGTCCCGGAATGCCAGGCACGGTAAAGTCGGCCTATAACAGGCCACTATCAATGGATGACACTGAATGGCTCCCCTGGGACACTGTTAACGGAGGGTTCTGGAAAGGAGGAAAGCACTGGAGTGAGATTGTTGCAGATGATGCTCTCACTTTTCTGGAGACTGCCTCTGAGAGTGATAACCCTTTCTTTATGTACGTTGCTTTCAATGCTCCTCATGATCCCAGACAGTCGCCAAAAGAGTACGTTGATATGTATCCTGTAGATGATATTCTGATACCTGAGTCCTTTCTTCCCGAATATCCTTACAAAGATTACATTGGTTGCTCAAAGAATTTACGCGACGAGATGCTTGCTCCCTTTCCACGAACAAAATATTCGATTCAGGTTCATCGTCAGGAGTATTATGCCATTATTAGCCATATGGATGCACAGATAGGGCGTATATTGGAAGGCCTGAAAACATCAGGAAAAGAAAAAAACACCTATATCTTTTTTTCTGCCGATCATGGTCTGGCAGTGGGCCACCATGGCTTGGTAGGCAAGCAAAATCTGTTCGACCATAGTGTCAGGGTCCCTCTAATGATAGTTGGTCCTGATATTCCAAAAAACAAAAAGCGTCACCAACAGGTTTACCTTCAGGACATAATGGCCAGCTCACTTGATCTAGCAGGATATGAAAATCCGGCCTTTGTTGATTTTAACAGTTTACTGCCAATGGTGCACAAAAAAAATCAGAAATCACCCTACAACTCTATTTATGGTGCTTATCTTATGCTTCAACGCAGCATCAGAACAGATCAATACAAGCTTATTTTTTATCCTCAGGCCAAAAAGATCTTGCTTTTTGACTTAGAAAATGATCCGGAGGAAATGAATAATCTGGCAGAATTGGACTCCTATAAAACTCTTATAAAAAGCATGGCAAATGACCTACAAACACTTCAAAAAGAAATGGATGACACTTTAGATATTTCAGCAGTTTTTCCCGTTTACTTTTAAAAAATACTCACTTACCAAGCCCAACGACTCACTTATTTTAACAAAAATTAACTAAAAATTTGGATTCCCATCATTCAGTATATATATTTGGCCCGAATCAATAATATAACTGTATGATGAAAAATTTTACTCTTTTCTTGCTGGTAATTGGTATAGCAGTATCTTTCAATCTGCCATCCAAAGCACAAACAAACAATTTGAAAGGTAACGGGGAAGTATTCTACCTCGAAACATTTGACTGGGGAAACCCAGATGACCCTAAGGGCTGGACAGCCCCAGATGGTTTTTTCTTTGAAGATCCTGATGATATTGGGTACAATTGGCATTGGTATCCCAATGACAGCTTGAAAGCTCAATTCGTTAACGAACCTGCACTAAGGTCAAGCTCTCCTGATGATGGACATTTGTGTCTGTTTCTCAACCGTTACAACGATTATAAAGATCCTAGAACCGATGTAAACAATGCTATTGTTTTTCCAACATTTGACTGCAGTGAACACAGCTCTGTTATTATCAGCTATGAAACATCATTCCAGGCATATTCTACAACAGCTGGTATGGAAATGATGATCTCCAATGATGCAGGAGTACACTGGGCAACCTACAATGTTGGCTTTGGCTGCGGGCACAAACAGCGCCCGAAAAGTATTGGACCTGGTGATGTGGCAATTTTTGAAGCTAATATCTCCGATGTTGCAGCTGGTATGTCTGAAGTTATTATTAAAATTAAATGGTCGGGCACAAGCATTTATTTCTGGCTCATTGATGATTTCCAGCTTAAAGAAGCTTTTGATAATGACCTAAGAATGGAATATTTCACTATGGAATGGGATGATGGAAAAGATGGAACTGTTGA
>CAYUNU010000529.1:0-2541 GCA_964446195.1 uncultured Porphyromonadaceae bacterium
ATTGGGATCCGACTGAGTGTTTATTTTGACATACCGTAAGAATCGTTCTGCTATGGCTTCCATAAATAATGTGTTTAGTATATAAATATAATACAAGCGGCTGAGTGTTTTGTTACAGGAGCATTAAACTGATGGCCATGACGCCCATCCCGCCAATAAGTCCGTAAATAGAAAGATGATGCTCGCCGTATTCTTCAGCTGCCGGCAGTAGTTCATCGAGTGATATGAATACCATAATTCCTGCGATCATTGAAAAGATTATGCCCATCATGGTGTGAGACATGAAAGGCATCAGTATTAGCCAAACAGCCAAAGCTCCAATCGGTTCGGCCAGTCCGGAAAGAAATGAAAGCCAGAAAGCTTTTTTCCTGTTACCGGTGGCGAAAAAAATTGGTATAGACACGGCAATTCCTTCGGGTATATTGTGGATTGCTACTGCAATAGCAATAGCTATCCCAAGGCTTGGATCAACCAGGGTTGCTGTAAAAGATGCCATTCCTTCGGGGAAATTGTGAATGGCGATGGCTAAAGCTGTAAAAAGGCCAACCCTCATGAGTTTTCCCGAACTTTTGTCGGGTTTACCCTTCATGTCCTCAATTTTCTTTATCTCGTGAGGGTTTTCCATGCTGGGGATCAACTTATCTATGATTCCTATCAGTAATATTCCTCCAAAAAATCCCACTAAGGTGAGCCATCCACCTTTTTTCTCTCCAAATTCGGATGCCAAAGCTTCCATAGCCCCCGGAAAAAGCTCAACAAAAGATACATAAATCATTACACCAGCAGAAAAACCGAGTGAGATTGAAAGGAATTTTGTACTGGTTCTGTTAGTGAAGAACGCCATTGCGCTTCCAATCCCGGTGCTTAATCCCGCGAATAATGATAGTCCAAATGCAAGTAATATGGTTCCGGAAGAGTAATCCATGTGTAAATTTGCTTTTTCTAATGTCAAATAAACAAATTTTAGGCTAAAGAATAAGAAGATAATTTCAATTCTTGATCAGTTATGCAAACAATGAATGAATAATGATTTCAGAACTTGGAATAAATTTGTAATTTTCCTACAATCTTTCGAATTATGCCAGCTAGGATATTCTATTTTTTTCAGGGCGAAGGTTGGATTTGGATAGCACTGGATATTACCTTCCTCGCTTCGATCATATTCATGATCGTGGTAATTGTGTTGGAGAATAAGGATCCCACAAAAACTATTTCCTGGTCTTTAGTGCTATTCCTTTTGCCTGTTATTGGAATAATTCTATACCTGTATCTTGGTCGTTCCATTCGCAAAAAGAAATTTTTTTCCCAGAAGGGGATTTCTGATCACCTGAGTCTGGATCATTTATTAGAACAACAGTTAATACAGCTTAATGATAAAGAGTTTATCAAAGATGAAAAGCTGGTGTCGAAGCGAAATATGATGAAGCTACTTTTGCAAAATAGCAAGGCTCTCATAACAGAGAAGAATCAGGTTAGGGTTTTAAATAATGGTCGACAAACTTTTGGGTCCATTATTTATGAGATGGAAAATGCTAAGGATCATATACATATTGAGTTTTATATTATTGAGGATGATTCCATTGGTAACCGTATTAAGGATATTCTGGTGAGGAAGGCCAAGGAGGGTGTAAAGGTAAAAGTGATCTATGATGATGTTGGCAGCTGGTCGCTTCCGAGGAGTTATATAAGAGAATTAACAACTGCAGGAGCTGGTGTTTTCAGTTTCATGCCGGTTAGAGTTTATGCTTTTGCCAATAAGGTTAATTACAGGTTACACAGGAAGATTGTTGTAGTTGATGGCAAGGTTGGATTTGTGGGTGGGCTGAATATTGCAGATCGTTACCTGAGAGGTTTGGGTGCAAACAATATGTGGAGGGATACCTTTATCAAAATTAGAGGAGAGGCTGTTAGAAGTTTGCAAACCGTTTTTTTAATGGATTGGCGTTTTGTTAGCGGCACTCTGGAGATAGAAGAGAGTTTTTTTCCTCCGATTGATGTTGAGGAGAATCTTCTTGTTCAGGTAGCATCCTCCGGGCCGGATTCGGATTTTCATAGTATAATGCAAGCTTATTTTTCTGCTATTGCCACTGCCGAGCATTATGTTTACATCTCTACTCCATATTTCCTTCCGAATGAAAGTATAATGACGGCAATAAAAACTGCTGCATTGAGTGGTGTTGATGTACGCTTGCTACTGCCTGATAAAAATGACTCCTGGGTTGTTGGGCGCGGAAGCAGATCTTATTTGGATGAATTGCTGGAAGCCGGAGTGGGTGTCTACTTTTTTGTGCGTGGCTTTACGCACAGTAAATTGATGATTGTGGATGATGTTTTTGCTTCTGTAGGTACAGCGAATATGGATATCCGGAGCTTTAGTCAGGATTTTGAGGTAAATGCCCTTATCTATGATGAAAAAGTTTCTCAAACACTTAAGAAGGATTTTCTTACAGACCTTAATGGGTCGAAAAAACTTGATCTGGAAGAGTGGAGGAAACGGCCGCGTACCGAAAAAGGCCTAGAGTCAATTGCGAGGATATTTAG
>CAYUNU010000530.1:0-2524 GCA_964446195.1 uncultured Porphyromonadaceae bacterium
AAGGAGGGAATGGTAATAGATGAGCGGTTCAATGGTGGTGGGCAGGTTGCCAACTATATTATTGAGTATTTGAACAAAGAATTATTGAACTATTGGGCTCCCCGGGAGGGGCCTGATTATGAGACTCCTTTCGCGGCCAATTTTGGGCCAAAAGTTATGATTATCAATGAATTTGCTGGTTCGGGTGGTGACTGGATGCCGTTCTACTTTAGAGAGACAGGTGCTGGTAAATTAGTAGGTAAAAGAACCTGGGGAGGATTAGTTGGTATTGGTGGTACTCCGGGATTGATGGATGGTGGATCTGTTACCGCTCCTAATTTTGGTATTTTCAGTAAGGATGGCAAGTGGATTATTGAGAACGAGGGGGTTGCTCCTGATATAGAAATTGAGATGGATCCCAAAGCTGTAATTGAAGGCAGGGATCCTCAACTGGAGAAAGCTGTGCAGGTTGTATTGGATGAATTAAAGACAAAGGGACATAAGAAGATCAAGCGACCAAAATTTCCGATAAGAAGTAGATAGGGGTATAATAAAGTACTTATTCGGATTTTTCCAGTGGGAACCATTGTGTGTATCCCACGAGTTGACCTTTTTGATTAAAGGCCTGGATTTTTAGGTGGGTATTTTCATTGATTCTTATTTCCTTATTGAATTCGGGATCACTCTTAGCCGGCTTTTTCCCGTCGAGAGAATATCTGATGATCAAATCATTTCTGTGAGGTTTTATCTTCACCCATACCTGGTTTTCAAACTTATATGGTTTACGCTGGTCTGTTCCAATCCATCCAGGAAATTCCAACCCTTCAATACTTACATCAAAGGGATATAGCACACTCAGTAATTTACTTTCTTGGATTTCATAACGATACACATAATCGTTAAAGTTGCCCGTGTTTTTTTCCGGCTGCCAAATTCTTTCGCTCATGGCAGGCAAGCGCCACATAACTGCCGGTAGATCATATTGTGGTTTGTTTTCCCAGGCACACATTTGGGCACCGATTATTTGATCTGTTGGATTCACCTGGATAGGATTATACGCCGGGGTTATTTCCCACCAATTTTCAAATCTTGAAATATTCCAGTTATAGATATATTCGGGATCCCAACTTCTATGAGGTACGATATACAGGGGCTGCCAAGATGCATTAATCGTTGTGTACCCATTTGCCAACAGGCTGTCGGGCCGCTGGTACAGGCTCTCCCAGGCAAAAACGGTGATATCATTCGGAATGGGAATATTTTCAGAGCCTTTTCCTTTAAATCCTTCCCAGACAAGAGTTTTTTTGTCGTATTTTTTCACAATCTCATTCATTCGTACAATAAAATAATTGTATATATCCTCATGGTTTTCGAGATTATGCGCTGCCATATATTCTTTCTCCATTGAGGATTCACCAACTCCCTCCATCCAGCATTCATCGGCCCCAATATGGAAATATGGACTATTGCTGAACACCTCTGTCATTTCTCCTACTAGTATATCCAGAGCTTCATATACCTTTTCATCCAACATATTAATTACATGTATTCCTTCCAGCCCGAAAGGTTCAACCTTTCTCATCAAGCTTGAATGTCCGGGGATATCTAATTCCGGTATCAGACTTACCCCATGGTTTTCGGCGAACTTCACTAGTTCTGTTAATTCTTCCCGGGTATAGCTTCGACCTTTAGTTGCCAGGCTGGGGAATGCTTTTGATGGGAAGGTAAAAGACTGATCATCCGTAAGATGGAGTTGGAGGTAATTGATTTTATACCATCTACAAACTTCTATAATCTGTTTGATATCCCAAATGCTGTGCCATTGTCGGGCAACATCCAATAGAAGTCCGCGATAGCTTTTTGCAGGTTTGTCTCTGACCTCGATTTTGGGAAAGGAAATTTTTCCTACATGATTTAAGCAGAGTTGCGCCAGGCTCACACTTCCCATATGTGCTGCAGCAATATCTCCTGCACTAAGTTTGATAGTTTTCCCTACAGTCAGCTTGTATTCACCTTCATCCATTTGATCAGAAATCCGGATTTGAATATCTGCGTACTTATCCTTCTTATTGCTAATTGGGATAGGGATATTGCTAATTCTGAAAATATCTCTGGATAGGATTGCTGCAACTTGCAGTAAATCAGGATTATCATAATAAATTATGCTGTTTGATCCTAAAACGATTAATCCTTCTTCCAGCTTAATATTCAGTGGCTTTGGAATAATAGAGCATTCTTCCACACTCGTTTTTTTGTCGACAAAGGTGCTGTTATCCATCATAAGGACATATCCAAGAGTGATTAAGATACCTATGATGTAAATAATGATTCGATTTTTTGAACTTGTTTTGCTATTTTTCATAGTACAGGGGACGTGAATGGCAAAAATACTGAATTTCTTTACACTTATATAATTGCTATTTTTGATAGATTATAAACTGTCATCAAACTATTTATTTCAAATGAGATCTGCAATTAAATTCATTTTCATCTGCTGTTTAGTTTCATTTATCGCTTGTTCCAATTCAGAAAAGCCAAACCTTAT
>CAYUNU010000531.1:0-2506 GCA_964446195.1 uncultured Porphyromonadaceae bacterium
GACCATGTCTAATAACCAGACGCTTCAAAATCAGTTTGTTCAATTAAAGTTGGAGCAAACGCAAACCAGCTTATTAAAAGGTGATTTTATGCCAAGTCTTTCCCTGTCGGCAGGTGCCAATGATCAGTTTTCTTCTTTCAGGAGTGGAGGCGATCCGTCCAATAGTAATTCAATAAGCCCTTATGGCAATCTGTCCCTCAGCTATAATATCTACTCGGGTGGAAATCGGAAACGAGCTATGGAAATTGCTAAAATTAATGAGGATATAGTTAATGTTGAAATCGAGCAGATGAAGCATAGCATTACTAATCAACTAATGAATGAGCTGGATGCCTATAACGTTAGAAAAGTAATGCTGGATGTTGCCGATGAAAGTCTGGAGGCTGCGGAACTAAACCTCAGTATTGCTAAAGACAAGCTGAAGGGTGGCGTGATAAATTCCTTTAATTACAGGGATATCCAAATGATCTATTTAAATTCGGCACTCGGTAGACTTTCGGCTATTTATAATCTCATTTATTCGAACACCGTGCTTACCAGGTTAACTGGTGGGTTTGTGAATATGTAGAAAGTAGTGATTGTAATATAATCAATTTAATGATTATATTTGCATCAAACATAAATTCTACATCATGTTTGTTAAATCCAACATTAAGCTTTTACGTAAGCGCAAAGGTCGCACTCAGGATGAGGTTGCGAATTTTCTTGGCTTGAAGAGGCCTACCTATTCGGGTTATGAGAATGGTGTTTCAGAACCGGGTATTGAGGCATTGATGAATTTTTCAAAATACTTTGGTGTGGCTATTGATACCTTGGTTAAGGTTGATCTGACCAGCCTAAGGGACAGTGAACTGAGGCAGCTCGAGGAGGGGTTTGATCTGTATATGAAGGGGACGGGATTAAGAATTCTGGCCACAACCATTGATTCGGATAACAGGGAGAATATTGAGTTGGTAAATGAGAAAGCAAAGGCCGGATATAAAAGAGGTTACTCCGACCCGGAGTATATCAGGGAATTACCGGTTTTCAGTCTGCCCTTTGTTTCACCTGAGAGGAAGTACCGTACTTTCCAAATAAGCGGTGATTCTATGATTCCAATACCCGACAAGGCTTATGTGACAGGTGAATTTGTGGAGAATTGGGAGTACTTGAATAATGGAGACCCATGTATTGTCCTGATGAAAGATGATGGGATTGTTTTTAAGATTATTCAAAAGGATTTCAGAAAAAAACAATTTATCCTGATGTCGCTGAATAAGGAATATGAGTCCTACCCTGTACCCGTGGAGGAAATTTCAGAGATATGGAAATTTGTTCATTATATCAGCGAAGAAATGCCCGATCCTGTCTCACCTGAGCAAGAGATTTACCACGCCGTAGCCAACATGCAAGAGGACATAAAACAGATTAAAGAAGGCTTAAGGCTTAAGGCGTAAGGCTTAAGTAACTCATAACTCATAACTCATAACTAGTTTTTGTTTGCTGTTGTTGACATAGAAACCACGGGGGGTAGTCCAAGAACTGAGAAGATTACAGAGATTGCTATTTATCTTCATGATGGCTTGAGTATTGTAGATGAGTATTCTACCTTGATCAATCCGGAGTGTACGATTCCATATTTTATTACCGGGCTTACTGGGATTAGTAATGAGATGGTAGGTGATGCTCCAAAGTTTTATGAAGTTGCTAAGAAGATAGTGGAGTTTACTGAGGGTAAGATTTTTGTGGGGCACAATGTTAATTTCGATTATAGTTTTGTTCGTCAGGAGTTTCAGAAGCTTGGTTTTGAATATAATCGAAAGACATTAGATACTGTAAAATTGGCCCGGCAAGTAATCCCGGGATTAAGGTCATATAGCTTAGGGCGCTTATGTACTCATCTTGGAATACCTATTACCGACAGGCACAGGGCAGCCGTGGATGCTTTGGCGACGGTTAAATTACTGGAGCTTCTACTTTCCAGGGATACTAAAGGTGTTGCTTCTAAAATTCTTAAACCCGGAGTACCACAGGGGCTAAATGAGTATCTTGATAAGAAGTTGTTAAACAAGCTGCCAGAAGAAGCCGGAGTATATTATTTCTGGGATGAAAAGGGTGGTCTTATTTACATAGGAAAAAGTATTAATATTCGTTCCAGGGTGCATCAGCATTTATATAATAATTCTACCCAACGTGCTATGGACATGAAGGACCGGGTGGCTGATATTACTTGGGAATTGACGGGTAATGAGCTTGTTGCTCTATTATTGGAGTCTGCTGAGATAAAAGAAAAAAGGCCTTTATATAACCGGAAATTGAAACGGTCGGTATTTAGTATCGGTTTATTTGCTCAGGAGGATAAGGATGGGTATTTAAGGCTTAGAGTTGACAAGTATAACGATGATGATTATCCCATAACGAGTTTTACGTCCAAAAGGGAAGCGAAGGAGATATTGCATAAGTGGGTTGACGAGTTTCAATTATGTCAAAAGTTATGTGGCCTGTATGAGAGCAGTGGAGCATGTTT